>WJIW01000392.1 GCA_014730065.1 Armatimonadia bacterium
CCGGCCGCAGGTCTTCGAAGTGGAAGCTCCTTTCCTCCCAGGTGTCCGAGAAGGTCTCGGGCCGGTCAGTCAGCCAACAACCCCGGCCCATAGTACCCGCGGACGGTTCCGGGTATTCACGGACGTAATCGAGGAGCTCCAGCAGGTCGTCCGGGTGATATAGGCGGAAGTACCGGTCCTCGATGGCGGCGCCATCGATGTCGTATGAGACGTCCTGTTCCGGGTCGTCCTCGGTTCCGCATTCGTACAGTTCCGCGTCGACCGTGCAAAGGCGCGCGTGCAGCACACAAGGGGCCGCCTTCGTGCCGATAATCGAGGCCAAGGCCTCGGCCACCTTGTCTTCCTCCGTGTACGCTCGGGTCATCCGTTGGTGCTGCATCCTGTTTCCCTCCTTGCCGGCCGTGGCCGGCTTCTGGCTTCTAGCTTATTGGCTATCTTACCATATACGAGGCCAGGACACCTCCCTTTTTGGGGCCGGAGGAAAGTTTTTTTTATCCCCTTTTAGTTATCGTCGGGTTCGGTCGACAGGTCCGCCGGATTCGTGGTAAACTGCACGGGAAGGCAGGTGAGTATGAGCGGTAATACCGTCCCGCAATACCCCCTTAGGTGCTGCACACATCTGTTTGTTTCTGGTCCCCTGGGCGCCCGTGAACCCGCGGCGCGCAGGGGTGCGCGCATGTACGCACGGCAGCGATTTGGACCCCAGTGATTTGGACCCCGGTGGGCCAGCTCGCGTGCGAGCTGCCGATTTGGACCCCAGTGGCGTACGTGAGGCGCGCGCCCGCGGGGCCTCGATTTGGACCCCGGAGCGCGCGCTTGCGGAATTCCCATTTGGACCCTATTAGTTCACGGCCTGGCATTCTGGCCTGTAGGGTATCTTACTCTCTCTACCTCCCCTCCCCTACCCCGAGCATGAGGCATATCCGGCCCACTAGCTCGCCGCCTCGCTGGCCCCCGAGGTCCTGGATCCGGCGCATCAGCACCGGTAGGCTCCGGCGCGAAACGTGGCAGCCCATGGTCCCGGCCGGGCCTGGCTTGTACTGATCGCCCCGTACAGGCACATAGCAGGCTTCCCTGTGTTCATCGACAGGCCCAGGCTCATTGACCGCACGGGTCACGAGATCCGCCTCCGCGGCATCGAGCTCGAGATCCAGATGCTCGGCCTCGAGGGCATCCATGGCTTCGTGGATCTTGCAGTACGGCAGCAGGGCGCCATCGGGGCGCTTGATCGCCTTCATGCCATCACCTCCTACGAGCACTTCGAGTCGCTGAGCGCCCGACTCCCCAGGCGGCGTCTTCCGGCACTAACCCTCATACTCGCTCACGGGAGGGTCCTGGTAGTCATCAATGGAGCGCCCCTCGGTAAAGCGCGGGTGGCTAGATGGGATGTAAACGGTAGGCCTGGGGGCCATCGGCGACAACGCCTGATCGGCGGCCATGGAGTCGGTGACCATGAGGGCCGCCTCTATACTCTCCTTCTCATAGCCGGCAGCGATGCACTCGGCTGCATACAGCATGACCTCATGCCACTTCCTGCGATTCTCTGCGGCCAACGCGACGTCGCCGCCATGCACCAGGCGCGGCAGCACATCATCGAGGTAGTCTATCTCCATTGGCATGGTGAGGAGGGTCCCGCCGATCTCTTCACGATCCAGCTCGGCGAGGCGGCGAGTGGCCGTGCATCGCTCAGGGTGGCCGGTGTCACACTCGTGGCAGGTCTCTATGCCGGGGCTCCCGCCGCGGATGCACGGCCGTATCTGCGGATCGGAGGAGATCCACGCCTCAAACGATAGGTTGGTCAACGCCAGGGCCACATCCTCGCAGTAGGCCCGCAGCGCCATGTGCTCCAGCCGGTTGGTGTTCTGCATGAGAATTCGCCGCGCCAACTCCATGTTGCCGGTCTCCATGTCTCTCCTCTCCTACGTCTTCACCGTGATCGGCGCCCACGTCATGCCGCGGGCCATCGCAATTGCAGCATCGGTGTCGCTTTCCGGGATCTCCTCCGGGCCTGCGAGCGGTGTGTCCTGCTGCTGAGCTGTGCGATCGGGGCCGTACTCGCGGAGGCACCATCCTGGGTCGGCCGGGTCGGAGACATCGTCGAACCATAGCGTGGCCTCCACCCATGGCCCGATCTGGATCGCTTCCCGATCGAAGAGGATCGGCACACCCTCCGCGAGATCCTCTGGATCTGGATCATCCCAAGGCTCAACCAGTATGGCCTCGATGCGGTGCCCGGCCGCGTTAAACACCTCCGCATCCCCTGCCGCGCTGAGCCACACCAGATCCGTGTCATGCCAGTCCTCCATCCGCCGCCCCACGCACGCGATCAGGTCCTGGGTCCAATCGTCGTCCTCTCCCCAGTCCCCTTCGGTGTCGGGCACGTACGGGCCAGTGAGGATACGGTCGCGGTCCAGGTCGTAATCCTCGTCCTCGCGGTAGGCTGCGAGCCAGGCCCCCGTACGGCCATCCATGCCATGGATCGCCTGGAGTGCATCGTAAGCCGACAGTGGGCCCTCAGTCATCGGGCCATCGGCGAACCGGCCCCCAAGCTCGTCGTTCGGAACAATCACCACGTAGCGGTTGGTCATGGTCACTCGCTCCCCTTCAGCACGTATTCCGCGGCATACCGTGCCGCGTTGTTGAGCTGGCGCTGCCATGCGCCCACCGATGGCGCCCACCGGAAGCCATTCTGCCTCAGGGCGCGGCGGGTCTCCTCCGGGGGCTTCCCCGGGAAGAAGATCTGGAGGCGGTTCTCGTCCACGTTCTCAACTACCTCCGCGTCGCCGATGGTCCGTTCCACGGTCTCGGCACTCTCCTCGGCGGCCCGCAGCTCCTCGATACGCTCCTCGATACGCTTGATCCTGGCTCGCGAGTTGGCGAGGAACGTGAACCCGATCCGGCCCATGAAGTCCGGCGTCGTGAGCGTCCACGCCTGCCCCTCCGGGCACCCCATCTCGACCAGTGCGACTACCTGTGCCTCCTGGGGCTCCTTCTTGAGCTTGCGGAGGAGGGCATTCACTTCCTTCTGGCGCTCATGCTCGGTCTTGGTGGCTTCCAGCCTGGCCTCCAGCTTCTGGATGGCCTCGGGGTCATCGCTTGAGATCGCACGGTTGGCGCGGGCTGCCTTGGCCCGCTGGTCGTAGTGCTCGGCCTTCTTGGCTTCCTCGAGCCCCTTGTCGGCGAGCCGCTGTATGCGCTTGATGTCAGCGCGGTGGCTCTTCTCGCTGTGGTGGCCCACCAAGATAGGCTGGCCGAAGGGGATGCGGTCCCCAATCGCTCGCTCCGCCTCCCATGCGTCCTGGCTATCCTGGCGCGCCTTCTCGGCCCGGGCCTCGTACCGTTCGATCCGTGCTTGCTTGCGCTCCTCATAGTCTTCTCTCGGCATCCTGTTCCCTCCGTTTCGTAGATCATATTACCACACTCCGCCCGACTAGTAAAGCCCCCGCCAGAGATCATGGCGGGGGCCGAAGCGGACACCTGTCAGGCGACCGCGAGGTCGGGGCTCTTGGGCCGGGGGGCGTCCTGTCTTGCCCTCATGGCCTCGATTTCGGCCCTGAGGGAGCTGTTAGCGGCCTCCAGCTCCTGGATCCTGGCCTCCAGCTCCTTGGTGCGCGAGCGGCGCTTCTTGGGCTTGGGCCGGTCGGTAGCGGCCCGGAGCTCCTCAGCCCTCTCTCGAGCTGCATCGAGGTTGTTGCCGTCGGGCTCAAGCTCGGCCCGCGTGTCAGTGCCGGTGCACGGCATCACGACGGCCACCGACGCCATACCTCTCACAGGCTCATGGATCGCATATGGAGTATCGAGGCTGCCACCACGGGTGATCTCGATCCGCAGGTCCTCGGCGTCGGCGTGCTCCGCGACATCCGCGAGATACCTGCGGTTGCACCGCCCCCAGTGCTCGCCGAACTCGCCCTCCATCTCGGCCAGGACCTCGGCGCCAGCATGGCCGAGCACCTGGGACCGGGCCAGCACCTGGATCAGGCCGTGGCTCGCAGCGGGCAGGATCGAGACCTTGTTGGCATCGTCGGCCGCGACCTCCTCGACCTTGCTTAGCGCAGCCGCAAGATCCGCGCGGCGCACCGTCGCGGCGTTGGGCCGGGGGCTGCTGGGGACAACGCGCCGCCAGTTCACGTATCGCCCTTCTCGCAGCCGGGTCATAATGACCACATTCCCGTACTCGAGGCGCGCCAGCAGTACCTCGTCAGGCTCGTCGCCGGCCGCGGCCCCGATCGCGATCTTGGCGGGCCCATCAGAGCCCAACAGGCGCACGAACTCCTGCATGACGTCGGCAGGCAAGAGGCGGTCCCGCGCCGTGATCTCGATACGGTTCACAGTGGGGCACAGGCCGACGTGGTGGAGGCGCTGCCCCTCGGTCGCGACGAAGTCGACCGCCAGGCCATCCTCGGACTTATCTATGAGTATGGAGGCCCCCCAGTCCCGCTGGGTGTCAAACGGCTTAGGCACCGTGGCGGCGGCGACGAACTCAAGGCCGCGACGGAGATCGGCGGCGGAGAACTCGAGGTCGGCAGAAGTGGGGCCCAGCTCGCGGATCGCACGCGGCCACTCCTCGGCCGGGAGCCCATGGAGTGTGCAGCACGGTCCCTTGGGGTGCGTGGCCTCAATGGAGGCGCAGTGTCGGTCGTCGCCCTCGATCTCGATCGATCCGCCGTACGAGCCCTGAAGGACCTTCGCGAGTTCCCGGGCCGGAAGCACGACGGTGCCGGTGCGCATCACCTCGGCAGGCACAACGAGCCGGATCGACGTCACGAGATCGTTCGCCGTGATGGTGAGGGCTCCGTCACGAGCCTCGAGCGCCATGCAGGTCAGTATCTGCAGGCTGGTCTTGCGGGGCACGAAGCGCTTGGCGACCCGGACGGCCTGGCGAAGCTCCTTCGCACCTACTCTGAAGTGGGTAGTCTCATTCATCCTGTATCCCTCCGTTTCAGGGACTATCTTACCACACCCAGCAGTGGGCGTGCAAGGCCCTTCCGTCTTGGCTTCCGCGGCCGCTCTGTGGTATAGTAGTTTACTGGGTGGATTGCGCTCGCATGCGGTTGCCGCGAGGGCTGCCATGCCCAACGTCCAGCGGGCGCATATCTCCCGACACTCCCCCACCCCACCCCGTACACGCGATGGCCGGCGCACGCTCACGCCGGCCGGATTTGGACCCCGGTGATTTGGACCCTAACTGGGCATCTTGTAGACGGCGTCCTGAAGATCCTCGTCCAGCACCCCCACGTAGTACTCCGTGGCCCTCAGGGAGCTGTGGCGAAGGTGTCGCTGGACGATCGTCAGGTTGCCTGTGGCCTTCAGGAGCACCATGGCAGCCCGATGGCGGAGCTGGTGGAAGTGGTAGGGCTTGCTCAGCCGGGCCCGCGTGCACGCCCGTCGGAACATGGTGTTGAGCCACACTTGCGAGTACTCGAAGACGGGCTCCTGGGCGTGATCACCGAGCCCGGGGTGGATCGCTACCAGTGCGTCCGCCGCACGCTCACTCAAGTACGTCTCGGCCGTCTTGTCGCCCTTCCCGTTCCGCACAAGGACCCGGGGGCGCGGGTCCTCGAGGGTGAGGTCGCCCCATCGGAGCCCATGTACCTCCGAGATCCGGAGTCCCGCATCCGAACCCAGGAGGATCAAGGCGCGCTCCTCGGCATCCGCCTTGCGGAGCAGCTTCTCGAGATCGCGCTCGGGGATCGGCTCGATCCGGTCCTGCGGGGCGGTGTCGCGGACGCTGAGGCCGTCGAACGGGTCCTCGTCGACCACCCCTGCCCACCGAAGGGCGCGGTATAGGGCGCGGATGCCCACCAGGCGCTGGTTGATCGTGCCGGGGCTGTAGTTCTTGGCCTGGAGGTCCAGCACGAAACGGCGGGCCTCGTCCGGCCCAACGAACTCCGAGGCATGCCCCTCAGGGCCGCGGGTGTGATGGAGCTTCAGGCCGCGGTTGGCCGCCCAGCCGATCAGGCGCTCCATGGCGACACGGTACGACTTGAGGGTGTTGGGGCTTGTGCGGCCCTTCGACCGACCATGTAGGAGCACGTGGGCCTGGACGAGATCCCAGATGGTCTCGTGGTCATAGAGGTTGAGGGCCTCGACGGCCCGACGGCGTCGTTCGGTGCGGCTGATGTCCAGCCACGAGTCCACCGACTGCAGGACTTCAGCCGAGATCCCGCGGGCGAGTCCTCCTTGCGGCTTCCGAGTGGTGAGTTGTGCTGCCATCCTGTTTCCCTCCTTGTAGTGCTGAGTATATTACTACACAAGAGGGGGGGTGGTCAAGGGGTCTTCATCCGCTCCCCAAGCTCGACCAGGACATTCCCGAGGCTCCATCGCGGCACTACGGTCTCTTTCTTGATCTTCTGGAGGTAGCTGGTATCGATGTAGCCCTCCACGTGAGCCGCCACAAAGGCTGCGGCCGCACGCCAGGTCATGTGGTCAACTATCCGGCCAACGGCCTCTGCTGGGGTCATGGGTGGCGCCGCAAAGCCAGCCGCAGCGCGGAGCTGCTCCCCGCGCTCCCACGACGGCTCAGCATCTCCCTGTGTGATCTGCCACAGCATGCTGCGGTCCATCTCGAGTTGACGGGCAACCTCTGACAACGACCCGTGCTGCTTCCGCAGGACCGCGATGGCCTCAGCCGGCGTTGCTCTCATGCCAGCCGCCCCTTTCCCAATGGGCGCAGCCAGGATGCCGTTTCCGGGCTCCGAAAGCAAGTCTGTCACGGCTCTCTCCTCCCCCTGATACGGCGATTATACCATACTGGTGTCCAGATCGCGATACCGTCCTAGCAGATCGATGACGTACGCCACGAACTCGAGACCACACTCGGGGCAGGTTCTGATCGTAGGTACCTGTCCGATGGGGCAGTTCACGATGCCACCGCAGTCCTGGCTTGGGCACCGGAGGGTCGCGTTCATTGCTCCAGCGCCCGAAGCTCGCACGGCCGTGTAGCGTCCGCACTTGCGGCAGCGTAAGGCGGCCTCGGAGCCAGCAGCCAGGTCGACGGCAGCCAACGGGGTGCTACACACCCACTTGGGGTTCTCTGGCTTAGGGTGATGCAGGCATCTCACTAGTAGGCGGTCCGCCATGTACCTATGGCTCCTCGCGGGTATACTCCAAGAGGGACCGGGTGATCATCGTATCGCACCAGAGCACCCCGTCGGCACCGCACGATGGCTCACTCGTCTCGTCGTGCTGGCTGCACTCACTGCAGCGCTCCGTCGGGTCCGCCGGGTCGGCAGGCTCCTGGATCTGGCCGATCGCGTCGATGCGGCCACACACCGGGGTAGGGTCCACGCGCTGGTCCGTCGCGAAGATGCCGTGCAGATGGATCTCTCCAGTCCTGTGCTTGAACCATGCGGCGCCATCCCACATGGGGGCACCCGAATCGTCGCTCATCCGGTCTGGCATACTTGCTCCTCCCTATCGCGGTCGAAGAGGCTCAGTTGGCGCTGCTCTTCACGCGCTTCAGCGATGCGCTCCTCGGCGAGCGCCAGGTACTCCGGGTTGGCATCGATGCCGACGAAGCTCCGCCCCAGCGATATGGCCACTACCCCCACTGTTCCGCTCCCGCAGAAGGGGTCCAGAACCACCGCCGGATCTGGACCCTGCGGGAGATGGCAACCGCAGCTCGGCACCCAACCGGTCGTCTCCGTCACACGTTTCGTTCCCACATTGCCGCCAGGACGGCGAATGCAACCCGTCCCCCCCGGGAAGCCCTGGGCGCGATTCCACTCGGCCTGCTCCGCTGCAGTCGAGGTGCGTGGTGGGCGTGGATCACAGCTACGTGTCACCCGTGTCCAAGGCGCCCCGCAGTTCGCGCACACCCCCCGCTCGGATGTGCAGGCCTTCACCCATGGCTCCACGATGCCCGCGGGCATGACCGCGAAGTGGGCCCCCTTGTAGGAAGCACAGGAGCAGCTCAAGACTGAGCGGATGTGCTTCCCATTGGGGTTGGGTGGGATGAAGGTGCTCGTCTTCTCGCTCTTACCGCCGTACCGGATCCGCCGATCGCGCTTCTCGTCGGTTACCAGCGGCTGCAGCACGGCCTCCATGTCGAAGTAGCAGTGGTGGCCGCGCCAGGCGTTGCGACGTTGGTAGCGCTTGCGAATCTCCCCGTCGATCTCAGCCGTGACCTCCTCCCAGCCATCCGGGGGCACGTGGAGCTCCCTGCCGGTGACGAGATCGAGCCAGTAGTGGTCGGGCTTGGGCCGCGCACGTGTGCCGGGCTGGCCGAAGCGATGCGACCAGAAGCGCTGCTTAGGTCCCTTTGTGAGATGCCAGATGATCTCGTGATTCCGAGAGGGTCGGTCCTTCACGCTGGAGGGGAAGCCGTTGGGCTTATGCCACACCACATCGGTCCAGACGCCCCACCCGTCCTCTCGCAGGGCATACGCCACCTCGGAGGGTATCAGTAGGAGATCCCTGGGCTTCGTGCCCGATGGTGCTGTGCGTCGTCCGAGCGAGACGGAGCCGCGATTGGATGCTTGCTTCCGCCCCCCACCGGGCCCTCGTCCACCGGCTGCATAGGTATCGCCGATGTTCAGCCACGCAGATCCATCGTCACGTAGGACTCGCTTGACCTCCCGAAACACCTGTACCATGTGGCGAACATAGAGCTCCGGGGTGGGTTCCTGTCCCAGCGCGCCGTACCATGCCCCACAGAACATGCAGCGGCTGGGGTCGGAAGTCGATCCCCGATGCTCATGCGGGTAGGGCTGCCAGCAGTCGGGGTGGTCAGGCCACCACCGACCCGTGACATCCCCGTAGTCACGCATGGCATAGTACGGCGGCGAGGTCACGACCAGATGCACACTGCGCGCCTCGAGCGACCGCAGGACATCCAGGGCATCACCATGCAGGAGTCGGACATCCCCCATCACTCTCGCCCCCCATGGGCACATGCCATATGGGAGACCAGCAGCTCGATGGCCTGTAGCTTCCCGCATGTGGGGCAGGAGCGGTAGCGCCCTTGAGACCCAGGACGTCGCCAGTACCCGTCTGGCCCCGGCTCTCGCCACTTCGTCATAGGCCACTTGGCGCAGGCGAGCACACCTTCGGCATCACCCGGGTACCGCCGAAGGTCAGCGCCACAGCCACAGCGGGGCAGCGTAGGCTCAGGAGCCATGTTCGCCCACCGGCACATGCACGATGCGCACCGTTATCGGCTGCGATGGATTGCTGTAGCCGACCTCTATGGGGTGCATCTTGCGGAGGCTCTCGAGTTCGGCGGCCTGCTGGTCAATCAGCGTGCGCTGCTCGCTGATGATCGCGATGGCATGTCTCGCCCATTGCTCCAGTTGTTCGGCTGCCTGACTGGCTGACCCATCGCAAGCTGCCTTGCCGACCTCCAGAATGCCTGCGGTGCGCTCGCGCAGTTCCTCCTCACTGCGTCCGACCACGGTCACCATCCCCTACGTGAGGGAAGATGTCCACGCTCCGCAGTCCGTTCGGATGCTATGCCGTCGCTTACTCAGCCTTCGCAGTCTTCTTCCGACGGCCGCCACCGGACTTGGACCCAGATTCCACCCGATCCTCGATGAAGGTAAGTAGCTGCATCTCCAGACCGTCCAGGTCGCCACGCTCGGCGCTGATGACCAGGTCGTACTCGTCGGGCTCCCCCCAGCTCTGCTCGGTCACGTGCTGGTCGACGTCCTCTTCGGCCCCGTCTGTGGTGCACTTGATCATCACCAGGGCGCCGCCACGGTCACGGATGATCTCTCGCTCGCTTGGGAAGCGCACGTCATCGACGACGACATCCACGCGACCCAGGATGTCGGAGTTCCGCTCAGCCCAGAGCTGGGCCCAGATGTTGTCCCCGAGCGTGCCTCTGGCAAGCTGCGCAATCCCCTGCAGGAGTTGGCGTGGGGTATCGGATCGGGTCAGGATGTCGTGCAGCTCGGGCGCGCAGACGTTCGGGAGACCGAGCCGCTGGAGCCGTTCACGGAGCTGCTCAGAGCAGGGGTATGATCCGCAGTGACATACATCGAGTGCCCTGGTCAGTCGCTCATCCTTCCCCTCGTGAAGCTGATGATCCGTCAGGCCCAATGCGGCCTGCACGGCGTCTCGCAGGCACGTGGCGACGGGGGCTCGCACGAAGCCGTACTTCTGCTCAAGGACCTTCGCCATGGTGCTCTTGCCGGACCGTCGACGCCCAGCAAGTCCTATCAGTACGGTGCTCATGTGACTGCCTCCATTGCTTCATCTGGACAGTCCCGCTCGAGCCAATCAACGCACTGTCGAAGCTCCTCGACATCCATGGCCTTGCGGCTCTTTCCGAAGCGCTTCACAGCGAGTTGGTTGGTAGTGCCGTCCGCGAGCCCGAGTCGGCGATCACGACGCACCGCCATCCTCTGGGCATACTTCCTCAACTCGATCCGTTCCGCGACCTCTGTCTCATCAGCCCGCTCCTCCCAGGGCCAACCCTCGAGCACTTCCACTTGGCTGATGAGGTGGCTCGCTTCACCCTTCAGCAGTGAGGCGATGATGCCTGGGCTCATGCCCCGCTGCTGAAGGACGTTGATCTGGGCTGGTGTGATGGGATCCGAATGCCAGTCCTTCTCTGGGACATAGTCTGATAGCGAGATGATGGCGCGCGGGTTGAACGGATCCACCTCGGCTAGCTTGTAGGCGAGGGGGGCCGCCTCGTAGGCCTTGATGGCTGCTGCCTGTCGGACCTGGTCCTCCTGCGACTCCTTGACCTTCCCGGATGCCTCCGCGCCGTCCAGTTCATCAAGCGATAGTCCGAGGATCTCAGGAGTGGAAACCAGGCCATGTTTCATGCAGTTGTCCATGAAGTCGAGGACGAGCAAGTCCTTCTTGCCCGGTGCGAGGCGTGTGCCTCTGCCTACCATCTGCTCGTATAGCGAAGGGCTGCCGGTCGGTCGGGCCATCAAGAGGCAGGCCACGCTGGGCTCGTCGAAGCCCTCCGTGTAGAGGGCGCAGTTCGTGAGGACTTGGATCTCGCCAGCGCGGAACGCCTTCAGGACTCGTCGTCGCTCCTTGCGGCCCATCGCTCCACTGGCATGCTCGGCGGCGATGTCGAAGTCACGGAAAGCCTCTGCGAGATTCACGGCATGCTGGACGTTCACCGCGAAGCACAGGCACTTCCGGCCCTCACCATGGCGCTGGTACGCTTCGACGACGAGCCGATTACGCTCGGGGGTATCGATGGTGTCGGCGAGCTCACCATCAGCGAAGTCGCCAGCGCGCCACGACACATCATCGAGTGAGACCGTCGTCCGGATGGCGAACTGGCGGATGTCGGCGAGGTATCCGCCCAGGATGCCGTCCCGGAGGCCGTAGTGGAAGCAGACGCCATCGAAGACCTCCGAGAGGCCCACATTGTCGCCCCGGCGCGGGGTCGCGGTCACGCCGAGGACCTTCGCCTTCGGGAAGGCGTTGAGGATGTCGCGATAGGTTCGAGCGGCGGCATGATGGGCCTCATCAACGATGACTAGGTCGAAGCCTCCGGTCATGGCGAAGCGCTTGCGGCGCTTCTGGTTTGCCAGCGTCTGAACCGACGCGATGACGCAGCGAGAATCGGTCGAAGCCCGCCTGTGCGCCTGTTCGATCGCGACGTACGGCTTCGTCCAGGGCGCCGCGTGAGTGATGCGCTGGTAGGCTTGGTCCAATAGCTCCTCGCGGTGTGCGAGGATGAGCACACGCCGGCCCTTCCGCATGACTTGGCAGGCGATGTATGCGAACGCGATGGTCTTGCCACAACCGGTGGCGATCACCCATAGGATCGCTCGCATCCCGCTGCCCCATGCTCGCCAGGCTGCTTGCACGGCCTCCTTCTGGTACGGCCGTAAGGTGACGTTACCCAAGAGGGTCACCCCACAGGTCCTCGTCCTCAATGGCGGCCTGCTCCGACTGCTGGCGCTTAGCCATCGGGATGGCATCGATGACGATCCGCCACTTCCGAACCTTGCTGTGTAGATCCCGGCCGCCGTCGTCCAGATGGATGCCGTCCTCACCAAACCGGACGCCCTCGTACTTGCGCAAGAGCCGCCCCACCCGCTTCTTGTTCATCTCTCCAGTACGATCAAGGAGCTCGGGCGGGAGGAGTTCCGTCAGATCAGGATCATATGCTTGAGCACTGTAGTCCGTGGCCTCTGCAAGCTCTTGGGTGGTTACGGGCTGCTCACCCCATCGCTCATGCCACGCGCGCAGGAATGCCTCCCATGCTTCCGTGTCATCGGAGGCGCGATCGTAGAGTTCCTCCAGGTTGGCCAGGAAGCGTTGCTCGAAGCCGACGTGCTGTAGGACGCCGCCAATCAGCTTGCACCAAGCCTCGAAGGAACCTATCACGGAGCCTCCCCATTGGGGTTGGCCCGCGCAATGCCAGGCCCGGGCCATAGTGAGGAGCGCCCCGAGAATAGCTCCGCGGTGCTGGGCGACATGCGATCTCAGGTCGGGGATACGGAACTCTCGACCCTTCCACGGCCTGTGGGCTTGGGCATCCATCCGGATCCAGTAGCACCGTCGAGGCATGTCGCCCCCGAGCTGGATGTTGTTGCCTGTGGCAGACCACGTGGCGCGTACGGGCAGTTCAACTTGCCGGCTGAGTCCTAGTAGACGATCAGACACCGTGGTGGCCGTCAGGGCCATTGCGAGGGAGTGGCTGGCGAGCATCTCGCCCAGGTTGTCGAATGCAATGACGGTAGCTCCGCCAGCGAGCAGCGACGTGATCTTCTTGGCCCACTCCTCCTCTCTCACGGGCGCACCCACCATGGCGGCCCATCGACCGGTCGCGATGAAGGCAACGATGTCCGCCAGCAGCGACTTCCCCGTGCCTGCCTGCGGAGCATCAATGAGCGCGATCGGCACAGGACCATCGATGGCTGGCCGCACGACGGCAGTGAGCATGAGCGCGACGGCGTTCGCGCGACTAGCTTCGTCCTCGAACGGAAAGTCGGCAATTATGTCCGTGACTTGGCTGACGGCCGCGCGAACTTGGGCATCTGTGGGCGCGTCGGGGATGGGCGGAACTTGGAGCCCAGGAGTCGGATGGTAGTAGAGGCGAGTTGGGGGATCGTACCCAATCTCAGCGCAGATCGAACCATCGTCCCGCAGCACGGGGCACTCTGTTACACCAACGATGCCAGGCACCGGCCAATCGCCCCGCCTGCCCACCCACTGGTGCATGGCTGTTGTGAGATCCCCGACCACATCCTTCGGGGGGAAGACATAACGCACCTCGTAGGTGTCGTCGCCCGATTTGGACTTCACGTACTTCACGTAGCTGGCGCTGCGGGCCAGGAGTCCGCGGAGGTGCTCCGGCGCCGCTGCCAGCAGCATGGCCCGTCGGTTCTCCGTGATGACGACCAACACGAGATCGCCGTCTCGTACGTAGAGGTGTGGGGGATCATTGGCGGCGACCAACGACTCGAGCGCTTCCTCGGTGATCTCTTCCAGCAGGCGGTTGGACACCCGGATCTGCGGGCGATCGGGATCCTGGGTGTTGTCCGTCGGCGCCCCGGATCCGTACGTCTGGCCTGCTGCGATCTGCTTCAGGATCTCGCTAACATCGCCATCACCCTCTAGGAAGTCGGCCGCATCGCCCTTCTCGGGCAGGCCATCCACGTCGATGCGGTAGACCTCGACCTCAATGGCCCTCAGGCCGGTAGCGACGGCATCCATATGTGCGCGGCCGGCGTCATCATTATCGGGCCATAGGAAGACCCGGTGCCCCACGAGAGGCTGAAGCGATGCCTCGGCAGGACACACTGCCGCGCCGCACGCCGTCCCCACGGACAGCAGGTCCACTGCCGCGAGTGCATCGGCGGCCTTCTCACCCTCCACCAGGATAACGGGCTTGGATCCGAAGGGATCATCAACCACATCGCAGATGCGGTATAGAGGGAGCCCAGCGGTCTTGGGCAAGTCCGGGAGGTCGGGCAACTGCCCAAGGCCTCTCTTGCCGCCGCTCGAGTACCACATGCGCTTGCCGCCGTCTGCGAAGTCAAGGCGATGATGTTGGGCCACCAGCCGCCCATGGTGATCCACGAGGTCGTAGGTCTTCTTGCCGACGACGACCGGGGTATCGTCCGAGCTGCGGCGGCGTGCGGGAGGGCGGGGAGGCTTCTCCTGATCCGGAGCCTCCCCATACACCCTCTCGGCGAGCTCCAGCGCCTCCGGGAAGGAAAGGCCGGGCTGGACCTTCTGTACCAATGACAGGCAGTCGCCCTTCTCGGCGGTCCCGAAACGATACCAAGCGCCCGCATGGTCTCCCTGGAGCGTGATCTTGAGGCTTGCCTCGCGTTCATCGCCGTCATACACCCATAGGTGCTTCTGGTTCGTACGCGCCTCATCCACCGCCAGCCCCAGGTGCTGCAGTAGGCGCCGGGGATCTTGCAGGAACCGGGCCTTCAGGGCGTCGGTGTCGGCCAATGGCTATCCGTCCCCGCGAGCAGATGTAGACGGCGGGCGCCGGTATCGCTCCCCGATCTGGAGGACGGTCCGGTAGTAGAGGAGTTCGCAGTTGCCGCAATCGCGGCAAAGCGAGCTGGTCGAGGTGCCGCAAGTCAGGACCAGCCCGGGGGCTCCCCTCTCCAACAGCCGATGTGTGGACGCGATGAAGCTCGACGAGGCACACCAGTACTCATTCGCTGTGCGCACCTTCCAGATGTACGGGTCGCCGCTAAGCCCGTCATGCTCAAGGCCGAACCTCTCGCCTTCTGTCAGTATCGGTGGTTCGTGGGTGTAGTACGCCATATACGTGAGCACTACCGGAATGGAATGCTGACCTGCCCAAGCGCGCACGGCATCCGCAGCTCGCCCGAGGTTGGATGGGCTAAGGCGAAAGCGGACATACATGATGCGAGCCAGCTCGCCGCGGACCTGCTCGGGGAGACAGGGATCGGTCTCTTCATCGCGGTTGATCGTGACCACGACGGGAGCATCAAAGAACCGCACATCAGGGATGGATGTGTTGTAGAAGTGGTGCGGGTACCGGGCCGCCACCTCGAGCACATGCATCTTCTCGATGTTTGAGTCGTGGCCCGAGTTGATCCGCACGATCTTCGCCTCGGCCTCACGGGCATTGGGGACTACGGGTTCTCGCTCCTCGCCCGCATACCAACCGGGTCGGTTGTAGAAGCAGTCCCGGCATGCCACGGGGCACATGCCACTCTGGGGGACACAATCGATGAGATTGGACCCGGCCATCTTGGGATTCTGCTTCACGCCATCGGGGGCTCCCATTCGGTCACCACCTTCCCTACCCTCGCACCGATCGCGGCCACAAGCAGGGCCAAACCGAAGAGGACCATGGCTGCCAGGATGACCGGCCAGAACACGGACCCGATGAGTGCGAACGCGAGGACGAGCACCCAACCCTTGACGGTCCAGCGGCGGGACCGCTCCTCAAGAGCTAGATCGAAGACCCTGGTTAGCAGCATGAAGCAAGCGCCAACACCCCAGATGGTCCACAGAAGCGTCATGCCAATGCTCCTAACTGCCTCCGAGGAACAGGCAGAGACCGCAGATGGCCACGATGGCCCCGAGGGCAATCCACCACTCGACGGTCTCTATCGGGTCTCGACTCGGAGGGCTTCTCATGCGCACTCTAGGATCTCGTCACCCTTGCGACGCGCCCGTGTGAGCGCATTGTCGACCTGCTTCCACTCGATGCCCAACCGTTCGCCTATCTCCTCGTACGAGTATCCCAAGGCGAAGAGGCGCGTGACGTCCCATTCCATCTGACTGAAACGGCCTTGGGCCTCTCTCAGGAGGTCGCGTCGCACGATAGTGGCCTCTGGTTGGGTGGGCGATCGATCAGCGAAGGTACCAGATGCCTCGCTATCGAAGTCTCCGATAAGCACGAGGTCGCGATGGTTCGCGCGGCCCTTCCGGCAGTCTGCCGACTTGATGGCCGTGAAGACCTCGCTCTTCATATGGAGCCATGCGTGATTGCGGAACGACATGCCGCCCAGGCGAAAGTACTTGATCGCGTCAAGCAGGCCCATCATGGCGGTCTGCTCGGTGTCGACACGTTCGGTGCCCGGTACGCGGTATTGGGTCGCCAATGTCCGCGCGAGCCAGGTGTATCGCTTCACCAGCTCCTCGCGGGCATCTGTGTCACCGTCCTGTGCCCGCAGGCCAAGCTCATCATCTGATACGGGTCTCCGTGAATGCCCAACGGCATCCATGGGGCCACCCCTCTCGGTTGGTACACGCGCGCGCCGCAGCGCGAGCCTACTGGTCGTCGCCGCGGCGCATCTGCTCGGACATCTCTATGACTTCATCACCTGACGCCTCGGCCTCAATCGCGCTGTCCATGAGGGACTTGAGACGACCGTACGTAGTGCGCAGCCACTTGTCCTTAAGGCGCGGGGATGACAGACCTACACCCTTGCGCACCTTCCCATCCTTGCCCACGAACTGGCTTAGGTTCTCGATGACTACGTCGATGTCGGCATCGTCATCGACTCCCACCTGCCCGAGGTAGGCACGGATCTTCTCGCGGATCTCGTCATCGGTGAGGTTCTCGGCATTGGAGCCCTTGTTCGCCGCGGTCGCGGCTGCAGAGGACTCGCGAGGTGGTGGTGTACGTTCATCGGACTTGGCGGAGCGGGTGCGCTGAGCCTTCCGGTTGGACGAGTTGCCCCCGCCGCTTCGTGCCTTGCGCTCCTCAGACCGGTTGCCCGAACTGCCTGGGCGGTCAATGAGATCGGGGTTGATCCCGACCTTCCGGAGCTCCTGATCCGTTACGCCGACTAACCCTGAGAGAACCTGGACCGCTCGCACATAGGCGTTGGCGAATGCCTTCTTGCGGATCTCAGCCTGCTCGTGCTTCGGCGCCTTGCGGTTCCCTGCCTTTACGCCCTTGTACTGCGGGGTCTCGTTCCCACACCACCCCATCTCGACCGTGCTGCCGAAGTCGCGGCTCCGAACGCGCACATAGCAGGTGGCCTGGTAGTAAGTGACGCCATCGTCGCCTTCGTATGTGCCCGTCTCTTCTGGATCATAGCGCTGGTCCAGGACCTCTATACCCAGGATGGAGTGAGCGATGGCGGCACCGGCCTTCGTGAGAGTGAAACCCTCCTCGTCCTTGTCCCAGCACACGAATGCCTGCCCGAACCGGTCCTTGAGGCACTGCAGGATGTACTCGCGGATCCGTGCAGCCAACTCCGCACGGCTCAGTAGGTCGGCCTCAATCTCATCGGGCGACCTTTCAGATTCTACTTCGTCAGGAGGACCGAATGCATCGTCGTCCGGCACGAGATCACATCCCTGCAAGACTACGCACGCATGACCGCGAGATGCAGACCCGGCTACCGCCGCCCAACGGTGCCCATTGGGTGGCCGGAGCCGGGGGGGGTGGCGCCCCCAGCTCCGCGCGGACGTGCGTTGCGTGGACTGCAGCGACCCGCCTAAGGCAGGCGCTGCCCGGTAAGGTCAAGGAACCTCGACCGCACCGGGCAACGTCAGCCCAACGGTCAGCGGAAGTTCGTCTCTTGAAAAGAACTTTGCTTCCGTGGAGGTCCGATTCCAGATCGCTCGTATATCTCCTTCATGGCCAACGGATTTTCTGCGATAATCTCGGTCCACGAGTCTAGAGAGGCGGTGTCGCGGGCGGGTGCCCGTGCGTGGGGTTAGGGAGGGAAGGCGAGAGCAATGGAACATCATCCTGCGGCGGGGGGCTTGGCAGGAGTTACACAACGTCAGCTCCGCTGCCTGATGGACCGCACCGAACTCACATCGGCCAGTGATCTGGCAGAAGCACTCCATGCCGGAGCCGGGCATAGGGTGAGTCCTCAGGCCGTACGAGCGTGGCTGGGCGAGGTCAACAAGGGGGGCGTCAAGATGCCACCCATCCCACCTAAGGCCGAGAACCTACTGGCGTTATCACAGCTCTTCGGCTGCTCAGTTGACTACTTACTCGGTGTAGAGCGCATCCCAGATCAGCGATACGTCGAGGCGCTGCGGGCGGCGGCTGAAGACATTCGCGAGGAACTCGCGACGCAGTTCGAGGGTGCTGGGCTGGACTTTGTTCGTGGTTGGCAGCCGTGCCCACTCGATTCCATGATGGCGCGCCGAGTCATGGGTGCTCGACGGTCCTACCACATCGGTCTCCTCTCCGAACTCGAGGTGGCGCCCCGGTCCAACCCCCTACCCGCGGCCAGGAGCATCCTACAGCCTGGAATAGAGGAGATATACCGGGAGGATCCAGAGCTCACGATGGGAGAGCTCCGGTACCTATGCGATGCTGTGATTGCCCCTCTGGATTCTCCTCCGCCACGGGACCTTTTCGACAGAATCCTGACGAAACTCCGTAACCAAGTAGGACACCGAGTATCTAAGAGCCAATGAGGTCGTGGGGAAGTAGGTGTTCGTCGCAGTCGGGTCCCTGGGGGGGGCTGGCTTCAGCAAGGAGGAGCCACCCCTATGCGCCGCCTGGACCTGCTCGCACAGTTCATACTGGCCAACTGCACGTGTCACGAAGATCCCCTCAGGGCGCTCCCACTGTGTTCCCGATACGACGATCACGCTCGAGGAGATCCTCCCTCCCGCTGTGACGGCTGCACCGCGGCCTTGCGCGCTCTGGCCATGCAGTGGTGTGATCTGCCGTTGCTACGGAGCTATGATGACTACATGGCCTTACGCGACGCCGTGACCGAAGCTATCGATGGCCACATGGCTGCCCGTCGTGGACGAAGTGCCTCCCTCCCCTCCTCGCTACCCACTCGACGCCGTGAGTCTCAGCGACACGCCATATGCATCGCGGACAGCAGCTCTCACGACCTCCGAGCCTCTCGCGATCGCCCTCTCAAGCTCGACCGCGATAAACGCAGGCAGGTTAGCCAAGACTAGTTTCGTCGCATCGCGGTGCGGCTCGTGCTGCCATAGCTTCTCGCTCAGCATCTGCCAGCCCGGCTCGTCCCCGAGCTGGTGGAGAACTCGTTGCCATGGCGTCTCTGGCGTTCTGTGTTCCTCCTGCTCCTGGTTTGGTGGCGCTTCCGTTACCATGGGTGGCTCCACGGTTGCCGGACACTCAGTCCGCACCACGGCCTCTGGATCATCGTTCGCGATCCAACCGGAGAATGATCCGAGTTCCTCGTAGCGTGCCGGTGAAGCATGCCACTTGCACCAACGCCTTACGGACCGGCGCCATCGGTCACGGCCCATGGCCGCGTGCTGACGCCGGACAGCCCACAGGTGTTCCACCGATGGGATCCCTCCATCCCCACGCTCCGGCGTCCCTCGACCTGGGACGCGCTGAATGAGATCCCATGCCCATCGAGTATCTGCTACCATCGATAGCTCGCGCTGGAGCCACTCAAGCCGATCACGGGCCCGCCGTGTATCGGTCGCCGATGGATCGTGGGCTCCCCACTGTGCCGCAGTGATCTGAGCGACGGTGCGTTCGTACCGAAGGGCGCTGTCGTTGGGCAGTGGTGTGGGATCGAGAGGGATCGTGGTCGTGGTCCGTGGCTTAGGATTGGGGGTGGGCGGGCACTTTCGCTCTTCCACCACTACCTTGCTCATTCTAGGTTCCACATTAGTGCTCTTCCTATGCGACCGGCGGGGATTGTCCGGTGTGGGGCGGCGGTTTTCGCCGTCCTGGGTGGGCGAATGCACGTAGTAGTGGTTGCGCCGCCCCGTGTGGACGACGGTGAGCACACCGGCCTTCTGGAGCTGGCTGAGCCACCTCCGGATACGGCGTTCGTCGACGTTCAGCTCCTCGGCGAGCTTGGCTTGGCTGGGCCAGCAGTGATCGTTACGGCCTACGTGCGTCTGAAGGAGTCCGTAGAGGAGGATGGGCCCAGGGCCGATCCCCATGCCGAACAGAGCCTGCGTATCTGGAACTCGCAGGCCGAAGCGCCTCAGTCCCTCTGAGGTTCTGGACATGGGCAAAAAAAACCCCCTGTCCCGAGGAGGAGGACGGGGTCGGAAAGCGAAAACCACCTTGACACTGAGATGGTTAACGCTTGCCCGCTCCTCGGGCTGAGTTTAGAGGCCGCCTCCCTGTTGGCGCAGATTGGGCGGCCTCTCTGCTGTACCGCCCTAAGGGCGGCCGCGAATCATCGATCACCTTCTCAAGGCTCTTGACTGGATATACAGACGATTCACGCCTTCCCCTCCCCCGAATCCTCAGGAATGCCCAAGGAATCTGCGTAGGCGCCGATGGCTTCGATGACGACCTCGCGTCTGTGGAAACGACGGCTCTCGTCCATCGCGCGCCGCACGGCGATGAGCTCGATCAGCCGATCGGTCTCAAGGGGTAGTTCGAACGTGACTTTCTTGTCAGCCATGTCTTCTCCTGGCTACTACAGGATGCCTGTAAGATACAGCGTTCGAGCGAGTCGCCCAGATTCCTTCATCCTTCCGGCCACTCGATGTTCCAGCGGGCCGCATAGGCGGCCAGCGCCTCTTTGATGACGGCCTCCTGGGGTACGGTACGGCCTGCCTGCATGCCCCGGTGGAGGACGGCCTGCTGTAGCGCCATCTTCTGCTCAGGCGTGAGTCGGATCTGGACCCTTGGTGGCATCGCATGACTAACGCTCCGCTGCGGTCCGACTGTAGAGGCTGTATCAGACGCAGGATGCGCAGCGCCCTGAGCGCGCGCAGTGGGCGGAGCGGCCTGATCGCCGGTTGCGTGCGGAGCGGCCTGATCGCCGGTTGCGTGCGGAGCGGCCTGATCGTGCGCGACATGCGCTGCGGCCTGGGCGGGCGTTGCGGCGGCTGTGTGCGTAGCGTCCTGAGCGCGCGCACCTTCAGGGGTGGGCGCGGCGGCCTCACGGGCCTCAGGAGGCGCGCCGGGTAGGGCAGGGGGCATGGGAGGCGCGGCGGCACCTTCGGCGGCCTCCTGGGGCGCGCTGGTCGGGTCAGCGGGCTTCTTGGGGGTAACGGCAGCCATGAACTCAGCGGTCGGAGAGAGATCACGCTCCATGGGCCCCTTCTCGTCGGGCACTTTCCTCGACACGGCTGATCACCCCCTTGGTGAGACGGCGGTATTCGATCGACACGACCGCGCTGGGCTCGCGCAGAACCACGGGCTCCCTGAACCCATAGGCGACCGAGACCTTTTGGGTGTCCCGGATGAACGGGCGCAGTAGCGGCACCTTGTCCTCGAGGCGCTTCACCACATGACGGTCTTGTATCTGGACCTTGTGGTACTCGTTGATGACCACACCCAGAAGTTGCAGGGAGGGGTTAAGGCCCTGGCGAACCTGTGCTGACATCTCGAGCGTCTGGAGGATGGCCTCCACACTCGCGTACTCGGCGGTAGCAACGCCGACGCAGTGGTCGGCCGCAGCCAGCGCGTTGAGCGTCAAGAGGCCAAGGGATGGGGGTGTATCGATGATGCACCAATCCGCCACATCTGCCTCAGCGAGTTGGTCGATGTAGCGGGGTAGGGGGTACTGGGCCGCAGGAAGGGACTCGGCCTGTAGCATGCGCTCGACCGCGGATAGCCGCTGGCTCCCGGGTGCGACTTGGACCCCGTGGGCCTCGTGCAAGACCGAAGGCAGGTCGGCCTCCCCTAGCAGGACGTGCGCGACAGTGGGGCCGACCGTGTAGTCGATGCCCATGCCGACCGTCGCAGCGGCCTGCGACTCTAGATCGATCAGAGCTGTGGTGTGGCCAGCTTTCGCCAATGAGGCCGCGAGGTTGATGGAGACCGTGGTCTTGCCCACGCCCCCCTTCCGGGACACGATCGCTAGTGTGTTCACGCTTCGCACCTCCAACCACATCTACGGTGGCGAGGGCGAGATTCCTGCATGACCGCGCGGGTCGTGCGCACCGTCCTGAGCGTGCGCACATTGCGTCAGACCTGGGGCGTCTGTATAATACAGGTGGGGGAGCGGCGGAAACGAGAGGAGCCATGGTCTGCCAGAAGTGCGGTTACATGATGGATGCCTTCGACGAGACATGCCCGAGGTGTGCCCGCATGGCAGCGGAGCGCAATGGGCTGGCCCCGCCTCCAACGCCAGCCAGCAGCCCGTACAGTCCAGTCGCGTCGGCGCCGCCGCAGCGTACGGGGACGGTCCGGCCTGCCTGGGAGCAGCGGGGTGGGGGAGGCGAGGGGTTCAACCACGCAGCCTGGGCGATCCCAGTCGCGATCGTACTCGCGCTCGGCATCGGCGGCTATCTCCTGCACATTCTGTCGGGCGGACTCGGCTGGGGCCAGGCGAACGCCCTCGCGGAGCTGGAGGGCCAGACGGTCGATTGGGATGCGGAGATCGTGGCTTACCGAAGTCGCGCAGTGGATCCGGCTACAGGCATCGAGTATGCCGATGTGTCGATCAAGCTGACTTCGGGCCCACTTGAGGGTATGGTGCTCGATACGCAGAGCCCGATGGAGGGTTTCGGACCAATGGGCGTAGGCACGAGAGGCCACATCACAGGGGAGGTCTTCGTGGACGGAGACCCGCTGGGCTCGGAAGAGGTCGAGTTCGGCATCGAACCTGGGATCTTCATCGTCGACCCCGGGTAAACTGTCGATGTCCGATAATTAATCTTATGTTGCGTAGGAAAAGGACCATACACATTGAACCATAGCCGTCGCACAGAAGTCTGTCAATAGCACAGGACGGCAACTGAATTCTCGAGGGGGCTGACCTTGCCTAACGAAGCACCCCGGCCGCAGCGCGACCGGGGTGCTCGTGGCTTCGTGAGTGGATGTGTGGCTCTGAAGGTCAGTCGGTAGGGTTGATCTGCTCCGCGCCGCTCATGGCGAGGCGTTCCGCACCCTCGAGGAGCATGATGACGTAGCCCCTATTCTCGGGGTCCTTCGCCAGCCACTCCTTTACGCTCGCGCGAAACTCGCGCCGTTGGTCGTCCTCGAGACCAGGGATATAGTCCACGAGGCGCTCAGGGCGAGCCTTGACGCTGACGAAGAGCTTGGCAATGACCGCCTTCGCGGCCTCCTCGATGGGCTCGCGGATCGCGGTCCAGAGCTTCTCCAGGAATCGCATGTGTGGTGTCTCCTTAGAGTTCGTAGTGGAGTCCACGCTTCCCGCACGTCCGCGCGGGCTATGCGCCGCCAAGCATGTGCCCCAGCTCCGTCTCGAGGCGCTGCTTGGCGCGCTGCTTGGCTGCGGAGACCTTGCTGAGGATGTTGTGGCCCCCATTGGTCGCGAGGATGACCATCCAGGCGCATTGCAGCCCTTCCGACCACTCCCCGAAGTGCACGCGACCAGCCACCAACGCGATTGCAGCCACGACCAACGACAGGATGGCGGTCTTCACGGCCCCGTCGAGGCGCATCCACCATGGGGCCTTCTCGACAAAGGGCTTCACGAGCATCTCGATCCCGAGATAGGCACCAGCAGCAACTTTCAACGCGTACTCCTCCACGTAATTCACCTCCTCTCTGATCTGATCCAGTCCAGTACCCACGCCGCTGTTCGGCCAGCGATGGTGATGACTTCGCGTCGGGTAGCGGGCCTGTCCAGATCGGTGCAGTCAGAGATACCCTCTGCCTCTGCCCAGGCGAGCTCGTCCTCCGACCATGAGGGCTGGTCGGGCTCAGGGGGGGGCGGCTCGGGATCCTGTTCATCGATGGGGTCGGGGTCGGGCTCAGGGCCCGGCTCGGGTGCAGGAACGTCAGTGAGCTGACAGTACTCCAGTACGCCACGATAGACGGCGCCTGCATATCGCTCCGGGAAGCCCGGGCTTGATATGATCCGCATGTCCTCGAGGTTCGACATGAAGAGCGGCTCCGGAAGCGCCAGAGCTCCGGAGCTGAAGTTGTTGTCGCCGCCAACGAAGGTTCCGAGGTTGTACCAATGGGGCATGACCCCCTCCGGCCGGGCATCAGCGTACGACACCCCGCGCCCGAACTCAGCCAGCAGCTCAGTTGCCAGTGCCTTGGCGAGCCGGCGGGATTTCGGCGAGCTCCGCGGCACCTTGGGGACGAAGACGGTGGTGCCGTGCACTCTCTTGTCGCTGGCGGAGTCCAGGTGCAGGGAGATGTAGCACTCGTACCCCGTGTCAGCCGCCTTCGCTCCACGGTCGGAGTAGTTCATGCGTTCCGAATAGTCACTGCGCTGGTGCGTGAGCCGGACCTCGAACAAGCCAGATGCCTCCAGCATCTCCTTCAGGCGGCGTGCGACTGCCATCACGACGTCCTTCTCGGCAAGGCCGGTATGCAGTCCGCTGGTGTCGGCCGTCCCGGTATCCAGTGACCCGTCACGCTTGCGGCATCCATGTCCAGGATCCAACCAGATGAGGCGCTTTGTGATCACTGGAACCGGCGGATCGGAGCCGTAGTCACCCGGCCACCAGAGCCGCCCGCGTTCGGCCATGCGACGCTGAGCGGACATCGACGCGGTGTACCGTAGGCAGTCCGCCGACGCCTGGTTGCTGGGGATGACCGTGATCCCCTGCCGCGTGACGGGCTTGCCTGGAGCGAACCCCTCCGGCACCCCTTGCTGCGGGGCCCTCACCTCCCATGACGGAGTGAGGTGCCGTACGTCGGCGGGCCGTACCGGCAGCGCTAGCTCGCGCTGGGCGTGTCGAGGCAGGGCCATGCCTGCGTATGAACATGCGAACCGGTCGGCACACCCGGCCAACTGGAGCTGGGGACCGAACCATCCATCGGGTCGAGGCCCCTCACCCGTCTTGTCCGCTCCGCAGAGATACCCGAGCTTGACGAGGTCGTGCTGGCTGGCGCCGCGAGCTTTTACGGCGCGCCAATCCCAACCCCTGAGCGCTGCCTGCTCCTGGGTGGGGTCGTACTGCCGAAGGCTGTCGTCCCATGCGTACGTGATCGCGCTCTGCTCGAGCTGCATCCGCAGCACGAGCAGCTTCCACGAGACTCGGAACACTGACGCGACGTGGCAGATGGTCTCGGGCAGATCTGGAAGCAGCCTGAGGATGCCCCTGGAGTGAGCCTCGAGCCAAGGGCGGCACTCGGCGAGCTGCGTGTCCTTGGTGTCCAGGCACTCTGTCCATTCCTCTGGGATGATCTCGAGCAGTTGCATGGTTTGTGGTTCCTGTTCCGACGCCGCCGGCGTCAGGGGGGCAGTGCTGTCACTTGCGAGCACGGATCCGCATGCCCTACCCTCCCTAAGCCGCCTCAGCCGCCCGATCAGGCGGAGGAGCACCTACCGTGACGTCGATATTGCGCATCCACGCTGGTGACTCTACGCCGTCCGCATGGGCGAAGAGCCACTGGCCCGGCGTCCCGCCGCGGCCCATCTTGTGGCTGTACTCAGTAGGCCCAGGGAGGCATCCGTTCACGAACATCCAGCATCGCTCCCGGCGGGCCACCGTGGGGGAATGCCAATGTCCTATCATGGAGCAGTTGAAGTGCCGCCCGAAGTGCTCCATCTGCTCGCCCACCCATCGGCCATAGCCATACATCGGAACCCTGAGAGTGGTCTTGAACTGGTTCCCGTGGGCAGCCAGGATCCACTTGCCCGCGGCATCCTGGTACTCGGCGATGCTGGACTCCCAGGTCTGGATGTCGACGTTGGGGATCCCCGACAGCTCGTGCTCGATCTGGTCATAGCCGATCAGCGAGGCGTCATCGGCCAGGTCGCCACGGTGCCCCAGCGGTTGATCGTGGTTGCCCGGGACTAGATGGACATGGACCCTCTCAACCTCGCAGGCTAGGTCGCGCACCAGCTCGGAAACACGCCGGACACCGAGATGAAACTGACGGCGGAGAGTCAAGTCGATCCGGTGGGCCTGTTTGTGGAAGATGCCCTCGCCTGTCCAGATGTCACCCAGGACGTTGATGTACAGGTCCTCGATCTTGGCGTACTTGCGATGGAAGTCCAGCAGGAGCTGGGTCTTGAGAAAGAGGGTATCCATGCGGGCCTGGCAGATGTCCCAGTTGAACTTCCCCAGGCCATTGGTGTCCGCCCCCCGCACCTTCTCTCCGATATGCCAGTCACTCCAGATGGTGTGCGCCACCTCGGCGCACTTCCCGGTGGTGTCGGCCCTGACTTCGGTGAGGCGTGGCATCCCGGGCTCAAGGGCTGCGAGACATGATCGTGTGGCCTCACGGATGATCTCACGCTGGTCCCGGAGGCGCATCACCTGAGACTCGAGGGCCACATTGCGGTCAAGCAACAGGCGGACCTGTCCACTCGTGTCCTCCTCGGGCCCAGCCTCGGCCGCAGCCTCAGTGATAGCTGCCTCCAGTACGGTTGCCGCCACGGTCGCCGGCGCGTCTCGCGCCTCCTTCCTCCACCGGTACAGGGTACCGGTGGGTACTCGATGCTCCGACGAGTAAACCGGGATGGAGAGGTCCGGTGCATTCGATAGAGCCAAATGGAATTTCAGCCGATCCTTGGCTGAGTACTTTGCTCTGCTCACGGTCCGATCCCCTGGCGTGCGGGATGGTCCACGCCCATCAGGCCGATAGGCCGATGGCATCCTCAATCCGCGAAAGCCGTTCATCACAGTCAGGTCGCACTCCGCGCTGTGCAGCAATGTGCTCGGTCAGGTTCTGTGCGATCGAGTCAATGGTCTGCTCGATGCTGTCCATCCGCTTATCACCCTGTTCGAGCCGCTCGTGGATCAGCCCGAACTCACCCTTGTCACCACTGCCATTCCCGAGCATCTTGGTCATCATCGCGCTGAACGCATGGCGAAACTGCTCCTGCACGGCGCGGTTCTCCGCGAGTTCAGCGTCTGCTCGTGCCTTGTCCAGTGCAAGCCGCTGGCGCGATTGCTCCTCCTCGATCTCGATCTTGGCCTTCGCCACCCTGCGGGCAGCCCACACGAACACAAGGACGCCCAGGAACACCCCCAATGCGAATATGCCCGCCAGGACAAGGTTGGTCCCAGAGGAGGTCTGGAGTTCCGTCATGCGCGTCAGTTCATCCATCAGGAGCTCACCACCGAGACCGTGTAGTTTGAGAGATCAAAGGTGATCTGATCGTCACCCGCAGAGCCGTCGTCAACGGTCACGACGTAAGGGCCAGTGCCCGTGATCCCGTAGGTCCAGGATGGAGGAGCTGGGGTGTCGCCCGACACATAGGGCACGATGACGGCCGCCATCACGAGCGAGGTCAAGCCTGAGAATGCCACGTCTAACCGATGGCAGCGGAGATTGGTCCACCCCGGCGTCCACTCGGGCCACTGCGTTGCCGTCATGGATGCCGGCGTCGCCCCGCCTGATGGGAACAGGAGTTGGAGGTGGCATCGCGAGTTGGAGTAGTAACCTCCGCTCCCATTGCTGCGAGCCCAGTCCACGGTATGGTTCACGTCGTCGATCGTGAAGGGGTCTAGCTCCGCAAGCGCACCGAGGAGCCAGTGGTAGTTCAGCGCGTCCGCGCCGGTATCGGCCTCGTCGAGGATCACGATATACGGCAGTGCGTTGGACCCTCGTCGCACTAGCGTGATGCCCCTCAGCCACCAGCACGAGTCTAGACTCTGGTAGCATGTGCCCGCCTCGCCGTACGCATAGGAGTAGTCGCCCGGGTTGCTCGCACCCAGGATCTGCGCGTGCTTGTTGTAGCGAGACGAGAAGCCGAACTCTCCCCACTTCTGCTCCGCGGCGCCGCCCCAGTTACTCCAGTTCCACGTCGAGGGGTCCCCGAAGATCATGCAGTTCTTCAGCGCCGTTCGCCCAGAGTCTAGCTCGGGGTAGCGGCCCACCGACGGGAACACCCAATCGGGCCCATAGGCGAGCATGAAGGAGTTGTCGTCGCCGTGAGCGTGGCCCGTGGAGCACATGGGATACCGCGCACTCTTGAACGAAAGCACCAGACTCCTGGCTGGGTCCGTGTACTGGTCCGTCATGGAGACTACGTCCGTGTCCGAGAGATTGTAGTACTCCATCTCGGCGTCGGTGGGAGCAGAGGAAACGGTGTCGAGGTCGTCGGCGTACCATCGGACGCTCATGTAGTGATCCCACCAGGGCCACTTGTCGGACACGTAGCTCCCCGAATCACCGGGCGGCCACCCGTTACGCCTGAACCGCTGCTTCGCCCACCACACCATAGCCGGGTCTTGAGTGAAGGCAGCCACCCTCCACCCCCAGAGCTCATTGAATTGCAGTTCCGAGAGATCACCCCAACCACCCATCACACTCGACTCGTCGGCGCCGAAGTCCATGAGATTGAAGGGGTTGTTCGTTCCCATGAGGTGTCTGTGGACGTTCTGCCAGTACCCACTCTTCGCGAACGCATCCCAGATGCCCATGTCCTTCAGGATGCGCACGCCCTGTGCTGGCCCCATGTGGAAGTCGCGGTAGTTCTGGTAGCCGATGCCTTCACCACTGCCTCCCTTCCTGGCCTCGTCGAACATCGCCCAGGGATATGCTCCCATGCAGGACATCAGCCTGGCAATGAGCCATGCGATCCAGCGCGTGCAGTGATCCGTGTAGCCATCCGAGTAGCCCCAGAGGGCCCCCGCGGCGAAGACCATCGAGTAGACGTTCTCGTATGCACGGCTGTACCAGTAGTCCCGATACGAAGGTTTCTCCTCACCATGACTCCGCAACTTCGATATGGCCTCGAAGTACTCATCCACGAGGTACAGGGTATCAGTGCGTGTCACCAGGACATCAGCGATGCCGTTGAGGAGCGAGTAGCTGAGGTCGTTGTGGAACACGTCGAAGGCAGCCGCCAAGCCGGTGATCACTGCCCGGGACTGCCAGTCGGCCGTGTAGTCCGCTGTGTGGGATGTATGATGCCAGGTGAGGACGTTCTCGATCCAGCTCTGGACCTTCGAGAGCAGTGAGTCGTACGCCGTGTCGCTGCTACCCAGGACCATCGCGCGGTAGCAGCAGGCGGCAGCGCTCCATCCCGACTCGCGCACGGGAGCGATGCCATCGGTCTCCCAGACCTGGTCCCAGTTGCCGCTGAGGTCGCACTTGGAGACCACCGACGACCAGAACCCTGCATGCACACCGGCATCGTTGTAGTGCTCGCGCAAGTAGGGCAGGTCATCAGGGTTGATCAGGACACGGGGGCGCGTCAGGAGCACGCTATCCCGCAACGTAGGGGTCGGTAGCGCCGCCCCAGCCTGCCTGGTCACGATCATGTTGCCGCTCATCGGGGTGCCCCCCTAGTCATCAGGATCGGGTCGGAGAGGTATGGTTGGTAGGGCGCCGTATAGGCCACGTACAGCTCCATGGGCTTGGGCGCAGTGTGGTCGTAGGTGTACCAGTCCAACGACTTCCCGGCTTGCCACATCACCCGCAGGCCGAGGTGGTCATCGTCACCCGGCACGCCACCACTCAAATCGCCATTGAGCCAAGCCTGGACGTGGTCCTTGATGTTCGGCGAACAGACCTGGGCTCCGGCGACGTTATGCGCGGCCGCGATCAACTCGGTGGTCTGATCCCAATCCACGTCGGCACCATACGCCAATAGTCCCGGATCGCTCGTGAGAGTGGGCACTGCACTCGAGTCGAGCACCTGCACGTTGACCTGTGTGACACCCGACCCCGTCACGCTCCGAACCCACGGCCGGAGTGCGGCATAGTAGATGGTCGCATTCCGGGGAAGCACATCCCGAGCGGCCGAGAAACGCGAGTACGCGCCCGCGCCCGTGGATGGGCCCGTCTTGACGTAACCGATCGAGTCATCCCAAGTCGTGCCGTCATCCCATGCCTCTCCGTCCGCAGTGGCTGCGAGCGTCAGCTCCTTCCAGTCCGCGCAGGTCATCGATGGTGAGTTCGCGTAGGCATCCCAGGCTGTCCCGGCATTGGTGGAGCGCAGCTCGTACGTAACTCCGCGCGTCGCCCCTGAACCCATGGTCAGCGACCAGACCACCTCGGTGATGTTGCCCGCGTTCAGGGTGTAGGCGGCCCCGACGCGATCCGATCCCGTCACGATCTTCCCGTTGACGAACGTCCCCGACCCGGTGAGCTGTCGGATCGTCGTGGAAATCTCGGAACGGTACCACCCGTTCTCCATGACGTAGATGGCATCGGAGTCGCTAGACGTGAGGGATTGCCAGTTGCCTCCTGCCACGCGCCATTCCAGCGCAGGCTGCACGGATGCTCCTGTGTCGCCAGAGTTCACATACTGCTCGATGAGGTAGAACGGCAGGAAGCGGGGCCACTCAGACAGGGCAGCGTCTTCTGCGGCGGCCCATAGCGGGATACCCTTGGCCCACGCCGTCTGTGGTGCGAAGCGGAAGTGCGTCTGCTCCAGTACTGCGGCCATGGCTTACCACAACCCTAGTTGGATCGTGAGTCCAGTCGGCACCGTGCCGCCCGGCACCGCGGTGCACTTGAACGTCAGGATGTCGCCCGCCTCGAGGATCTTGTAGTCGGCATCAATGACCGCGGCCGTCGCGGCCGTAGAGGAGTCCGTTTCTCCCGCATCGATCGTGAGTTCGGTGGACAGGAGGTCGTTGACGGTCCCACCTCGATCTCGCTCGATCTGTACGCTGGTGACCCCGGACGTTCCGTTCGGGGTCCCGGTATGCCACATGTACACCGAGCTGAGCACAATGCCATTCCAGTCGGGCGGCACCCGCAGCTCTTTGAGCGTCGCGACCTCGACGTCGTAGCCCATGCCCACTAGCTCCCAC
>WJIW01000393.1 GCA_014730065.1 Armatimonadia bacterium
GGGCTTCGGTGGAGGATTCCGCCCAGAGCGTCATCAGCGCCCAGGCGGCCCTGACCAAGATCCTGCTGGCCTACGAGAACGATCTGGCTGCGTGGATTGATCTGCGGGATGCGGAATCCGCTCTGACGGCGGCGCAGCAGACCTTCGTGACGACCCTATTCGAGTACCAGCTCGCCCGGGCCGACCTGGCCCATGCCATCGGCGTGCGTGATCTCGGCGATCTGATCGTGCCCGGCATCGTGGAGCCGCCGACCATCCCCGACATGCCCGGCCTGCGGATGCCGGAAGGGGCTCCTCCCGTTCCCGAGATCGAGGGCGTGGAGGGCCAGGTCGTCCGGCCGGATGAGGGCGGCAGCGCGGAGATTCCCTCGGAAGAAGAAGATGGGGGCTCGGAATGATGACGCATCGGAGTCGTATGCTCCACCTTGGCCTTTGGGCCGTTGCAGCGGCCGTGCTGGCCGCCCTCCTGGCAGCCGGCTGCGGCCGGGGCGGGGGAGAGGCCCAGGCACAGGAGAACGGCGCCGCCGATCAGGAGGCCGCGGTCCCCGTGGACGTGGTTGTGGCCGGCCTGGGAGACCTCGTCGAGGTCATCGAGGTCACGGGCACGGTGGAGGCCGTCCGCGAGGTCTCCGTCGGCTCAGCGGCTTCCGACCGTGTGGTCTACGTGGCGGGGGACGAAGGCGACGCCGTCACGGCGGGCCAGGTCGTGGTCCGCATGGATACCAGCGACCTCGATGCCAACATCGCCCAGGCGCGGGCCGGCGTGGAGACGGCGCGGATCCGCCTGGAGCAGGCTGAAGAGGGCCATGAGCTGGTCGGCATCAACACGGACACGAACATCGAGACGGCACGCAGTGGCCTCGAGACGGCTCGGGAGCGTTTGAGCCAGGCGGAGACGGCGTACGACCTCAGGTCACGCAATGTGGAGGATGGTATCGCCGCCGCCGAATCGCAACTCGAGCAGGCCCGGGCGGGGCTGGAGCAGGCACGCTCGGCCCTTCGCCAGACCGAGGACACCACCGAGGCGAATATCGAGTCGGCCCGGGCGGGCCTGCGTGCGGCCGAGGAATCGTACGCCGACCTGGCCAGGGGCGCGCGCAGTCAGGAGCGGGAGCAGGCCCGGGAGCAGGTTCGCCTGGCCGAGCTGCAAGTCGAGAACACGCGGCGAGAGCTCCAGCGAATGATCAGCCTCAAGGACAGCGGGGCTGCCTCCCAGCAGACCGTGGACAATGCCCGGCTCGCCTACGACTCCGCTGTCAGCCAGCTTCAGATCGCCCAGGAGTCCCTCTCACTCACCAACGAGGGGCCAACCCAGGAGCAGCTACGCATCGCCCAGACCCAGATCGACCAGGCCCGGCAGGCCGTACGCACCGCCGAGGCCGCCCGGGCCCAGGTGGACCAGCAGCGGCAAACGGTACGGACCGCCGAAGAAACGGTGCGGTCGGCGGAGATCGGCCTCCGGGACGCCCATAACGGTGAGCTTACCGTCGAGACCGCGGCGGCCGATGTGGAGGCGGCCGAGGAAGCTGTCGCCCAGGCTCGAGCCCTGTACGATCAAGCGCTCGATAGCAGCGGACCGACGATCCGCGTGGACGAGAAGGAGATCGAGGCGGCCAAAGCCGGGCTCCGCTCGGCCCAAGCCACCGTGGCCATATACCAAGCCCAGCGCGCCAAGCGCATCGTGACCACGCCCGTCAGCGGTATCATCAGCCAGCGGCACGTGGACGAGGGCGAGGTAGCGCCCATGGGTGGCGGCCCGCTGCTCACCATCGTGACGACCGACATGCTGGAGTTCACTGCCACCGTGTCCGAGCTGGACGTGAACCGCATCACGGTCGGCGATCCGGTCGACGTGACCGTCGATGGCCTTCCCGGCACGGAGATCCTGGGAACGGTAGCCGAGATCCTGCCCGCAGGCGATGTGGCGAGCCGGAACTTCACCATCAAGATCACCATTCCCGCGGGCCAGGGCGTGAAGCCCGGCATGTTCGCCCGGGGACAGGTGGCTGTAGACGCGGCGCTCGGTACGGTCATCCTGCCCGATGAGACCCTCCTTGAGGAGAGCGGCGAGTGGATGGTCTACGTGGTCGAGGAGGGCACGGCCCGCCGCCAGTCGGTGACCGTGGGCCTGGAGGGCGTCGGCGTCGTGCAGGTGACGGGTGGCGTGTCGGCGGGCGACCAGGTCGTCTATCGGGGCAAGGAGCGCCTGAGCGACGGCACCCGGGTCGAGGCCTCTGAGACCTCGGAGTACGACGTGCCCCAGGCCAACCTGCTCAGCGCGGCCCCAGAGGAAAACAGCGCCGCCGAGGACCCCGAGACGGCCAGCGAGCAGAGCGACGACGAGCTCTAGGAGCCGTGGCAAGACCGAAGCACCCGGGGGCGCCGAGACGGCGCCCCCTTCTCGATGCCCCTGGCATCACCGACATTGGTAGGAGGTCGGTATGTGGTTAACGCATGTGGCGATCCGGCGGCCCGTAGCCATGTCCATGCTCTTTGTGGCCTTGGCCATCTTGGGACTCCAGTCTTGGGGTAAGCTCCCCAAGCAGCTCTTCCCCGATGTGGAGATCCCGGTCATGACCGTCCGCACCATCTATCCGGGCGCTGGCCCGGAGGAGGTGGAGCGGCTGATCGTGGAGCCCATCGAGGAAGCGGTCTCGACGATCAACCGGGTCGACGATGTGCGCGGCACCTCCACCGAGGGTCTGGGTCTGGTCATCGTGGCCTTCGAGCCCGACACCGATGAGGACGCGGCGGCATCGGACGTGCGCGACAAGGTCTTCGGGGTGCTCAACCAGCTTCCCGACGACGCCGAGACGCCCGTCGTCGAGAAGTTCGACTTCACCGCCCAGCCTACGGTCATCATCGGCGCCACCTCCGAGGACCTGAGCACCCGCGAGCTTCGCAGTGTCGCCGACCGCACCATCAAGGATCGCATCTCCGGTGCCATCGGCGTGGCCTCGGTGGCCGTGGGTGGCGGCGAGGTCCGGGAGATCCAGATCAAAGCCAAGCAGGATCGCCTCACGGCCATCGGCATGAGCCTCACCGACTTCCAGCGCTGGCTCACCGCCCAGAGCCTGGACCTCCCCGGCGGGAGCTTCAAGGAGGGCGAAAAGGAGTACTCGGTCCGGGTCCTCGGTGAGTTCGATACCGTCGACGAGATCCGGGACCTCACCCTCCGCACCGCCGACGGCGGCCTGATCCAGCTCGACGACGTGGCCGAGGTACGGGACACGGTTCAGGAGCCCGAGACTCTGGCCCGGCTCAATGGCGAGCCATCGGTCAGCTTCACCGTCACCAAGACATCCAACGCCAACATCATCGAGAGCGTGGAGGCGGTCAAGGAGCGGGTAGATGCCCTGCGCGAGAGCCTACCGGGCGATATCGCCTTCACCTACGTGGCCGATGAGTCCAAGTTCACCGAAGAGTCGCTCTACGACCTCACGACGAGCCTCATCTACGGGGTCGGCCTGGCAACCTTGGTGGTCTACTTCTTCCTGCGGAACGTGCGGGCGACCATCATCATCTTCTTCGCCATCCCCACGTCGCTGCTCTCCACCTTCTTCGTCATGCGGATCATCGGCTACACCCTGAACTTCATGACGATGCTGGGATTGGCGCTGGCCATCGGTATCCTCGTGGACGATTCCATCGTGGTGCTGGAGAACATCTACCGGCACCTTGCCATGGGCAAGGACCCGAAGACAGCGGCCATCGATGGCCGCGAGGAGATCGGGCTGGCTGCGGTGGCCATCACCATGGTAGACGTGGTGGTGTTCATCCCCATCGCGCTCATGGGCGGGATCGTAGGCAAGTTCTTCCGGCCCTTCGGAGCCACGGTCGCCGTGTCGACCCTGTTCTCGCTGTTGGTGTCCTTCACCCTTACGCCCATGCTGGCCGCCCGATGGCTTCGGCCCGGCGATGCCGGCCACGAGGACGAGGAGGATCGGGGCATCGCGGCGGTGCAGGCCCGGGGCCCCTACGTGCGCTTCGTCGACTTCTGCGTCCGCAGTTGGTACGGCCGCCTGGCGGCCATCTTGGGTGGCGTGGTGATCATCGCCGGCATGCTGTTCATCGCCGGGCGCGACATGGGCGGCAGCTTCTTCCGCGATGCCGACCAGGGCGAGTTCAACGTATTCGTGGAGCTGCCGACCGAGAAGAACATCGACGCGACTGACCGGATCGTCCGGCAGGTGGAGGGTATCGTGGCACAGATACCCGAGGTCCGGGATTACTCCACCCAGGTCGGTCGCATGGCGGACAGGCGAGGTCCCAACTACGCCCAGGTGGCCATTAAGTGCCTGGACCTGGCGCCCAAGGGTCGCCGCACCCTAGCCAGGTACGGGGGCGAGACCCTGATCGACAATGGCGATTCGGAGACAGGCAAGCTGCGCGTCCGGGGCGTGCGGGAGCTGATGGCCGAGATCCAGAAGAAGTGCGATCAGCAGATCACGGGGGCGAGTGTGCGTGTCCGGATGCCCAGCGGCGGCGGCGGTGGCGCGGTGAACCCCCTCTCCGTGGAGATCATGGGCTCGCGAGACGCGGGCCTGATCGAGAAGGCCAGGGAGGTCCACGCCCGGCTCTCCGAGGAGGAGGGCTTCGATGCCATCATCTCCTACCAGCCCGGCAAGCCCGAGATCCAAGCCCACATCGATCGGATCCGGGCAGCGGAGCTGGGCTTCAGTGTGGCCGAGATCGCCAGCGCCGTGCGGACGGCCGTCGAGGGCGACACCTCTCTGGAGTACCGCGAGCTGGGCAACGAGTACGACATCCGCGTCGAGTTCGCCGACGTGCACACCGATGCCACCACACGCATCCCCGACATGGTCATCGGCACCCACCAAGGCACGCCCGTTCGGCTGAGCGAAGTGGCGCGCGTCGAGGAGGGCGTCGGGCCCGCCGAGCTGACCCGGCTCAACCGTCTCGATCTCGTCACAGTGGGCATCGAGGCCAGCGACCTGACCACGGGCGAGGCCTCGCAGCGGATCGATGAGATCCTGCAAGAGATCCACTTCCCGCCCGGGATCACCTACCGGCTAGGCGGCACGGCCGAGCAGATGCGCGAGAGCTTCGGTTACATGATCGAGGCGCTCCAGATCTCGGTCATCCTGGTGTTCGCTCTGCTGACCATGCTGTTCGAGTCGCTGGTCCATCCCTTCACCATCATGACGTGCGCGCCCATGGCCATCGCGGGCGCCATCGTCGGCCTCAGGGTCGCGGGGTGCATCCTGGATATCTTCGCCATGATCGGCATCATCATGCTGATCGGTCTGGTGACGAAGAACTCCATTCTGCTGGTGGACTACACGAACACGCTCCGGGAACAGGGGTTGAATCGGACAGATGCCCTTGTGCGATCGGGGGTGACTCGCCTCCGTCCCATTGTGATGACCACGCTTACTTTGGTCCTCAGCCTGCTGCCCATCAGCACGGGCCTGGGTCGCGGTGCCGAGTTCCGCCAGCCTCTGGGCGCATCGGTCACCGGCGGCATCCTGTTTGCCATGTTCCTGACGCTTCTGATCGTGCCCGCCTTCTACTGCTGGATGGACGATATTGGGCGAGGATACGGTTGGCTCAAGCGGACGCTAACCGGAGCCGGGCGGCGCCAGGCGCCGGATTCAACGAGTGAAGGTGAAGGGGGAGGCGGATCCGAAACAGGCTCAGGTGTCGGAGAAGGCGACTGAGGGTCGCTTCGATTATGGCGGGCCGGATGCGACGAGGCGCTGGCGCCTCGCGAGCATCGGGCCGGCATCAGACGGGCCCTCGGTGCCACGCATGGCTTGACCAGTCGGATGCTCAAGGCTATCGTTCGTGGGCTCGCTCACGCTGCTCGGCGGGTGGTACTCGAGAGGCGCCGAGCGGACCGGCTGGTGGGAGACAACCGGCGCACACACCATAGGCCGCCCGCGGTGGCTGAGTTTGGAATGACCCTAACGGATGCCGGGTAACAGGTGGACCCAGGAGAAGATCATCGAGACGATCCGCCGGCTGCATGAGCAGGGCGTGGATCTGTCCCCCACCGGCATCCGGAAGACCCACGGCGCTCTGTTCTCCTCCGCCAGATCCAAGAGCCACTTCGGAAGCTGGAGGGCGGCGGTGGCCGCCGCCGGGCTCGATTACGCGCGGATCAAGCGCGGCGAACAGATCTGGTCCAAGGAGCGCATCGTGCGGGCGATCCGCAGGCACCACGATGCCGGCGAGGACCTTCTCAGCGCCGAGTTCAAGCGAGCCCATCGCCAGCTCTACTCCGCGGCATGCGCCAAGCGGTACTTCGGGAGCTGGCGCCGGGCGGTCGAGGCCGCGGGCCTGGACTATGAGCGAATCCGCGGCCAGCACTTCTGGTCACGAGAGAAGATCATCGCCAAGATCAGGGAGTTCCACGCCGCCGGCAAGCCCCTGAACTGGTCGACGATCAACAAGCACCACCCCGGACTTTACCGAGCCGCCCGCCGGCGGGAGAACTTCGGAAGCTGGCGGGGAGCGCTCAGGGCGGCGGGGGTCGAGGAGGTCTCCAGTCCTCCCACCAACCAGTGGACCCGTCGCCGCATCATCGAGGAGATCCAGCGACTCCACCGGGACGGGCAAGACCTGTCCCAGAAAGCCGTGATGGACTCGAACGGTGCACTGCTTTCGGCCGCTAAGAGCACGCGATACTTCGGCACATGGCGGAAAGCCGTCGAAGCCGCCGGCATCGACTACGACACGGTCAGGCGCAGACGCGGCCGGCGCGCGGGGGATGGCCCCCAGCGGCCGAGGGGCCTGTCGGGTGGACCGGAGTGACGCGTGGGTGGCGATGAGACAGGCCGCAGGCCCGCACCCGCTCTGCACCCCTCAACCCGCGCCCTGCCCGTGAACGGGAGCCACGCTTCATGAACACACCTGACGCGCTTCGCACTGAGCTCACGGAGATCAGCGGCCGGGGCTATCCCGCGTACCGCTCGCTCCTGGGCACCTACGACTTCGGCCACTTCATGCTGGACCTAGACCACATCCAGAAGGACCCCTTCGCCGCACCGACCCGGGCCCGCGTGCGCGTGCCCATGAAGGTGGCCAAGTTCCCCTCCATGTTCACCGAATCGGCGGTAGCCCGCCGAGCCACCGCCGACTGGATCGTCCGGCGCGCTGCCGAGGTCATCGGCGAGACGGTGCAGACGACGAAGCGAACCGGCGCCCTCAACGTGGATGTGGGGGGACAGGAGGTGCTGTGGCGGACGGCCGCCCTCATCGACGATGAGACCCTCGAGCTGCGCCTCAACCTCTCGCTTCCGGGCGAAGGCCGCACCGTTCTGTCCGAGGAGGCCGAGCGGCTCTTCTTCCATTCCATTCCCACGCTGTGCCGCGAAGCCCTCATGTTCCACGGCAAGACCTCGGATCAGCTTCGCGCCCAGGTGGAGGCGGTCGAGGATCAGGTGCACCTGCGAGGCCTACTGACCGACCTGAACCTGGTGGCCTTCATCGCCGATGGCTCCATCCTGCCGCGCCGGTCGGGCGTCTCCGATCTGCCCATGGAAGCCGACCGGGCCGTGCCCGTCGAGGCTCCCAAGGAGCTACGAGTTACAGTGGATCTGCCCCACGCCGGGGAGGTGTCGGGCCTGGGGATCCCCGAGGGCGTCACTGTCATCACCGGCGGCGGGTTCCACGGCAAGAGCACCCTGCTACGGGCGATCGAGGCCGGGGTGTACGATCACATACCCGGCGACGGGCGGGAGCTGGCGGTCAGTGATCCGTCGGCGACGAGGGTGCGGGCCGAGGAGGGCCGGTACGTCACCGGCCTCGACCTGCGCACATTCTTCCGGCCCTTGCCCGACGATAGCGACATCGCCGACTTCTCCACCGACAACGCATCGGGCTCCGTCTCCCAGGCCGCGAACCTACTCGAAGCCCTGGAGATGGGCAGCAAGCTGCTGCTGCTGGATGAGGATAACTGTGCCACCAA
>WJIW01000394.1 GCA_014730065.1 Armatimonadia bacterium
CCGCGAGCTGGCCAGCTTGCAGGGCCCAGTAGACCGCGTCGCCCTCCGATGCCTCGTTCACCCGGTCGGTCAACTCGCGCACCTCGTCGAAGGCGTTGTCCTCGGGGTCTTCACGGATGGGCATGTCTGGCTGGCGCGGTGGGTCGTGGAAGTAGCCCACATCGACCCGCATGCCGTGCGCTCCCACGACAACCTGCCAGGCCACCAGGGCCCCAATCAGCGCGGAGACCACCCCACAGAACGCCGCACAGCCAGCTCTCGACCTAGGCGGGTCCGATGACTCGCTCGGTCCGCGTCCTGCCTGCTCGTTCTCGCGTGCCATGGGAGTCCCCGATCACGTCTCCGGCGGCGGGTCGAGATCCGCCGCTCGGTAGTAGTACGGTGGGTAGTAGACGTAGTCCGGCCATTCGTCGTACCTCTCCGGCTTGGGGTCCATGGCCGGTGCGCCGTCATCGAGCCCATCGGGGCCGGCGGTCCACAGAACGAAGCTCTGGCCTTCCCGCCGATAGCCGAAGGGCAAGCCGCTCTCCTCGTCCATGGGAATGCCCTCCTCTGCGTACTCGGGCACGTCGGACAGACTCTCGGGGTACTGGCCGGTGTCCCGCTCGTGCTTCTCGACGAGGGCGATCGCACGCATGGCGCGGAGACGGTTGTGGATGCGCGCGCTGCTGAGCTTGCATTGGGCCAACCCCACGCCAAAGACGGGCAGCGTGGCCCACGAATGCCTACGCTCGTCAGCGCGACGATCGGCCTCCCGCTTGAGAGCCTCGATCTCACGGTAACTCGCCCCGGCCTCCGTCTCCTCCACCACCTTGGCCGCGTAGTCGCCCAGCCAGCGCCGGGCCTGCTCGGGCGGCCACAGACTGTCTGAGAGGAAGGTCAGCACGGCGTCTTCTGTGGGGCTGATCCCGCTTGGCCCGTCGGCTTCGTCCGGGCTTCGGTACCGGTCGCCGATGGACTGACTCTCGCTCCGGATCAGCTCGGCCTCGTGCATCGCCCACTGCGCACGCATGGACTCCGCCGCCGGCCACAGACCATCCTCGAGGGCCTTGAGTCGTCGAGCGTGCCTCTCCAGCCGGCCTGCCCCCGGGTCGGTGGCTTGCAGGACCGCCGCTTGAGCAAGCGCTGTCCGGGCAAGCAACGTTCGCGCCGCTCCCAGTCCCAACCGCCCCTCTCCCCTCGGGAGGTTGGCACCCAGGCGAGCGATGGTCTCACATCGGTCCAGCGCTCCCTCTGCGTCGCCCTGGGAGGCTTTCAGGGCGGCGTCGGTCAGCACATACTCGGCTGCCGTCAGGAAGCCATTTAGGTAAGCCCGGTCGGTCCGGGGATCCAGCGGGACTGTGCAGAAGTAAGGCTGCTCCACTGCTCGGCGGAAGGCGACCTGGTCGAACTCGATGGATCGTAGGCCGCGGCGAGACTCGGCCAGATAGCCCCTCGGCGCCTCACCCGCGAGGGCTGCCGGAGCGGCCCGGCCCGCCCAATGGAGAGCGGCGTCGGCTTCGTACCCAAGGGCCTCCGGCTTCAGCGGCTCGGTCAGGCGACGGCACTGCTCGAACCCGTTGTCTTCGAGGGTCAGCACCTTGGGTGGGGCTGGCTTCCTCGGTGGATCGTGGAAGTAGCCGTGGCCCGATCGGGTGCCGACCAAGCTGCTCAGGATGATCCACCCGACCGCCGCCATCGCGAGCGGGATCAGGATCCCCTTCGACCCTCGGCTGACCGCTGGGGTCCGCAGCACCGCGAGGAGCCGCGCGCCCTCACCGGCTTTTCGCTCGCCTTTACCGGCCATAGCAGCCCCCTCTGCCCGGTCCAGACGCTCAGGGCGATGGCTCCGTTACCCGCCCGGTACCCCGATCTCCAAAGCCTGCTCCAGCTTCCCCTTGCCCAGCTTGCCGGCCATGAACTCGCTCGCGGCATGGAGGTAGCCGTACGAGCGGGCCACCGCCTGGGCGTAGTGGCTATCGGTCTTGGCCGATTCGAGCGCATCGCCCAGGTCGCCCTGGGGCTTATCTCCACTCTGCAGGGCACGGGCGGCGGCGATGAGCGGGTCCTTGTCCTCGTAGAAGTTCACGCTCCAGATGAACCGGTCCATCTTGTCGGGGTCGGGGCTCTCGAAGGCCTCGGCGTACCTGTCCAGATCCACCCGCACGCCCTGTACCGTATCGAAGAGCCGGACCATCCAGCCCTCGGCGTCCTCGTCATCGGGGATGAACGTGTGAATGGCGATGAGGTGCCGCTGCCACATGCTCTGGAAGGCCTCCTGGACCCGCGGCAGCTCGGGCTTGAACGCCATGGGCGAGTACGGATCGACCTCCCCCGCCCCGAAGACCTTTTGGAGCACGAACACGTCGTGGTAGACGCTGCAATCGGTGGGGCTGAGCAGGCAGTCGGGGTCCGTAGCACGGAAGATGGGCTTCATCTGGCGATCCGTCGCCCGGTGACACAGCCATCCGCAGACGAAGGCCAGCTTCTCGGGCAGCCGGTCGGCCTCATCGCCCGGCCAGCCGCCGCGGATCCTCCCGAGCAGCTTGGACGTGTGCTTATCCCCCGAGCGGGTGATGCCGCCGAGACGTGCGATGTCCAGGTGACGGTCGAGCGAGTCCTTGACCTCATCGCCGATCTCGCTGGACCACGCCACGATCCGCGCGGTGTCCTCAAGCACTCCGGTATGGGTGATGTTCTCCGACATAGCGCCTCCGATCCACTCCTAGCCCTCGCACTCGCCTTCGACCATATCCCAGTACGCGGCGGCCACCTTCTCGTACCGCGGCCACGGCGAGAAGATCCGGCGGCCCGAGAGAGACCTCACCGGCAGGATGCCGATGGCGCTGTTGGTCAGCCAGATCTCGTCGGCGGTGAACAGCTCCTTGCTGGTAAAGGGCTCCTCCAGGACCTCCATCTCCATCTCCCGGGCCAGCTCCAGCACGATCTCCCGCGTGATGCCCGGGAAGACCCCGCCATCGAGCCGGGGCGTGTAGAGGATCCCGCCGGTCACCATGAACACATTCGTCATGGTGCCCTCGGCGATCCGGCCCACATTGTCGACCATGAGGGCCTCGAAAGCCCCCTCGTTGCGGGCGGCGCGCTGGGCCAGGATGTTGTTCAGGTAGTTGCCAGTTTTCGCCGTTATGGGCAGGGCCTTGGGTGAGTTCTTCGGGACCTCCGATACGACGATGTCCACGCCCTGGGACCGAGCCTCGGAGAGATCCCTGGGCTCCCGCACAGTCACGACTACGGTGGGCTCGGGGGGATCGGCGGGCATCAGCTCCGCGCCGCCACTGCCTCGGCTGACGGTCACTCTCACCGAGCCCTCGCGAAAGAGGTTGACCCGAATGGTCTGCTGGACCGCGGCCTCGAAGCCCGTCCGGTCCATGGGGAGGTCCAGGAAGACCTGGCCCGCCGAGCGCTCCAGCCGCTGGAGGTGCCGGTCGAGACGGAAGGGCCGGAAGCAGCAGACCCCGATGGTCTCGAAGACCGAGTCGCCATAGAGGAAGCCGCGATCGGAGACCGGCACCACGGCCTCGGATTGTGCCACGATCTCGCCGTTCAGCCATACCATGCTCATGGGATGCTCATCCTCGGTCCACCGGCGCCGCCGCCGGACATTCCTGGGCCGCGAGCAGCAGCGCCCGGGCCTTATGCAGCGTCTCCTCGTACTCGGCCGCGGGCTGGGAGTCGGCGACAACGCCGCCACCCACCTGAATGTACGCCCGGCCGCCCGTGATGGCAAAGGTGCGGATGATGATGTTCAGGTCCATGTCGCCATCGAGTCCGATGTATCCCGCCGACCCCGTGTAAGGCCCTCGCTGGGTGCGCTCCAACTCATCGATGATCTCCATACAGCGGATCTTGGGGCAGCCGGTGATAGTGCCGCCGGGAAAAGTAGCGGCTATGGCGTCGAAGGAGTCGCGGTCGGCCCGGAGTGTGCCCACCACATTCGAGACGATGTGCGACACGTGGCTATAGGACTCGACGGTCATCAGCTCATCCACCCGCACGGTGCCGAACTCGCACACCCGTCCCAGGTCGTTCCGCTCCAGGTCCACGAGCATGATGTGCTCGGCGCGCTCCTTCTCGCTCATGAGCAGCTCGCCCTTGAGAGCCACGTCCTCGGCACCCCGGCCCCGCCGCCGGGTTCCCGCGATGGGCCGGGTCTGGAGCTGGCGTCCCCGCCGCTCGATCAGGCGCTCGGGCGAGCAGCTCACGAGCTGGTAGTCGCCGAAGTCGAAGGTGAAGGCGAAGGGCGATGGGTTGATGGCTCGCAGGCGCTCGTACAGGTCGAAGGCGTCGTAGGCCATGGGCACGCTGAGCCGCTGCGAGAGGTTCGCCTGGATGATGTCCCCCGCGGCGATGTACTCCTTGGCGGCGAGCACCATGGTCTCGTACTCGGGCTGGGAGTAGGTGGACTCCCATGGCAGGCTGATGGACGCGCCCGGGCCCACACGGTCGGCGCTCAACGGGGGATCCGGCCGAATGGGTGCCGCCTCGAAGCGCCGGGACAGCTCGCTCAGCCTCGCCTGGGCGGCCTCCTCGGGCTCGTCATCGACGGCGCACACGAGCACCGTCGCCCGGGCTTCCTCGGGCTGGACCGCCACCAGATAGCTCGGAAGGAGGAACTCGTAATCGGGCAGCTCCAGATCGTCGGCAACGGTCCGGGGCAGCCGCTCGAAGGCGTGGACCGTGTCATAGCCCAGGAAGCCCACCAGGCCTCCCACGAAGGGCAGCCCCGGCGGCCGGGCCTCCATGGCGATCGACGAGAGAACCTGCCTCAGGGGCTCGATGCCCGGCGCCCCCAGTGGCCGGCGCTCGCCGCCCTCTTCGATCCATGCACTGCCGTTCTTCGATCCGACCCGGAGCAGTGGATCGCTGCCGAGCAGGCTGAGGCCCCGGCCGTCGGCCGACTCGAGCATCCAAGGGCACGGATCGTGGCGGATAGCCGCGAAGAAGTCCACTCCCCGGCGCCCGCCCAGGTCCAGCTCTCGGGTAAGCACGCGCATCGAGCGGCGACGGAGGCTCTCCGTTCCGATGGCGTGCGGTCGCTCCCATGGAAGCACTCGGTGCATTGACGGGCCCTTCTCCGGAGGTACTAGTCCCACCGATGATGGTACAAGTACCGCCGGCCGGGCGCCAGATGGCTACTTCTCGGTCTTCCGCCAGGGATCGCCCTTGACTAGCTCGCAACCGGCTCCCAAGACTTGACGCGCTTCGCCCGAGATCTTCATCTCGATCACCGTGGAGAGCGGATCGGGGGCCTCGGACGGCAGGCCGCTGAGCACGAGCCGGTCGCGCTCCTGGGAGACCTTGAGCTTCTTGCCGCCCATGACCTTCGCGGTCTCGACGTCGCACACCAGGCCGCCGATGGCCAGCTCCTCGCCCGGGTAGCGGTTGCAGTGGAAGTAAAGGGTATCGCCGCTTCGGGTGAAGGCTCCCGTGACGCTCCACTCCTGCTCCACGGGGTCGGTGGCGTCGTAGATCGAATCGCCGTACTGGTCGAGCCACGCGCCCACTTGCCGCAGTATCCTGGGGCACGGAGGGGGAGCGGCGCCCTTGGGCGTGGGGCCGATGTTGAGCAACAGGTTGCCACCGCCCGCGGCGACCTGCCGTAGCATGGAGACCACGTCCCAAGCGCTCTTGTAGTCGGTGTCGATGGGGGTGTATCCCCAGGCGGTGTTGAAGGTCATGCAGGCTTCCCACATCCGGCCGCCGGCCTCGGGAGTGATGTGCTGCTCGGGTGTCCCGAAGTCGCCGGGAAGCTGGTTGCGGTTGTTGATGATAATGTCCGGCTGAAGCTCGAGCACCATCTCGTTCATCTTCACCGACTCCCAGCCCTCGGCGTCCAAGGGCCAGGAGACGTCGTACCACATGATGTCGATGGTGCCGTAGTTGGTGAGCAGCTCCCGGATCTGGCCATGGATGTAGTCCACGAACCGCCGCCGAGCCTTCTCGCCTCGGGCGCACGCCACGCCGTCGGGATGGTGCCAGTCCATTAGGGAGTAGTAGAAGCCAACCTTGAGACCCTCATCCCGAGCGGCCTCCACGTACTCGGCCACCAAGTCCCTGCCCGGGCCGCGCTTGGTCGCGCAGTAGTCGGTCAGCTCCGAGTCGAAGAGACAGAAGCCCTCGTGGTGCTTCGTAGTCAGGACCATGTACCGCTGGCCCGCCTCCTTGGCGAGCTTGGCCCACTTCTTGGCGAACCCCTTGGCGGGCTTCCAGGAATCGGCCAGGGGCTCGTACTC
>WJIW01000395.1 GCA_014730065.1 Armatimonadia bacterium
GGGGGGGGGGGGGGGCGCTGTTTTCGTCGATGCGAGCGGTGAGGTCGTCTCGATCCGGGCCGGGGCCACCGTTCTGGCCACTGGAGGCGCTGGGTGGGTGTTCGAGCACAACGCGTACCCCGGGGGCATGTTCGGCACAGGCTACGCCGCAGCGCTTCGGGCCGGTGCGCGGCTGGCGAACATGGAGTTCATCCAGATCGGGCCCTGCATCAGCCATCCGGTGAAGTTCGCACTTTCCGGCATCTTCTGGCGGATGGACCCTAAGCTAACCAACGGGCAGGGCCAGGAGTTCTTGGAGGATGCGGTTCCTTCTTCAGTTGATCTGGAGTCGGCAATACACATCAAAGGGCACAGCTTTCCGTTCACTGTACGCAATGATTCCGTATATATCGATGTCGCTATCTACCGGGAGATCGCCGAAGGCAGGGGTGGCCCCCATGGCGGCGTCTTCATCGACGTCAGCCACAACTCAGACGAGGAGCTGGAGCGCCGGGCTCGGGTTCCCCTCGAACACCTGCTGGAGCGTGGGCTGGACTTCCGCCAGGAGCCCATGGAGTTCGCGCCTTCGATCCAGCACTGCAACGGCGGCGTGCTCATTGACCGGGCCGCGGCCACAGACCTACGGGGCCTGTTCGCCGCGGGCGAGGGGGCGGGGGGGCAGCATGGCGCCGACCGCCCCGGAGGCAACGCCCTGGCCGACAGTCAGGTGTTTGGGCGGATCGCCGGGCAGTCGGCGGCGGCCTACGCGCTGGGCGCGGGGATCAAGGAGCTGGACGGCGCTCCCCATCCGCCGGAGGAGTCGCAGGGCGGCGAGCCGGTGGCCGACATCCTCGCCCGAGTCCAGCGGGCCATGTGGCGGGGCTGTTCGGTCGTCCGCACCGAGGAGGGCTTGGCGGAAGCCCAAGGCGCGGTCGATGCGGCGGTGGCGAGCCCGCCCTCGGGCAGCCTGACCGAACGGCTGGATCTGCGCGATGCCCTCGCGGTGGCGCGCACCCACCTGGCTTGTGCGCGGCGGCGAAAGGAAAGCCGTGGCACCCACCTCCGGGCCGACCATCCAGTTACCAAGGATCCCGAGTGGGTTCGTATCCAGACTCTTAGACTGACCGATGGTGATCTTGAGATCGAGGACATCGTTCCGGAGTTCGATGACAACATCCTGAAGCTGTGGCAGGAGTCGCCCGAGAACCGCAGCGAGCCCCTGGCGGGGTTCTAGTCGAGAGGGACGGGATGGCCGCTGGCGCCCATGCGGCCCCTCCAGGAACTACCGAATTGCACTCGGCTCTGCGGCGTCGTCGCCATGGGCCACGAGGGGGAGGAACACGGTCACCTCGGTGCCCTCGCCCGGGGAGCTGCGCACGCTGATGGCACCGGAGTGGGCTCGGACGATGCCGAGGGCGGCGGCCATTTCCAAGCCTCGGCCCAGCTCCTTGGTTGAGAAGAAGGGCTCGAACATGGCCGTCTGGGTCGCCTCGTCCATGCCCCGTCCGGTGTCGGCGACTCGGACCTCAGCGTACTCGCCGCCGCCCAGCCCATCGTCCACATAGGTGCTGGCCAGCTCGCCGGCCGACAGAGGCGTCGGCCGCATGGCCAGGAGCACCTGGCCCGCGTCATCGTCCAGGGCTTCGACGGCATTGCGCAGTATGCTCTCCAGGCATTGGGCCAGGAGCGGCCCATTGCCGCGCACCCTTAGGGGCTGATCGGGCAGCTCCCGGGCGAGTACGACCGCACTCCCGAACTCGCGCTTGATCTCGTCCACGGCCTCGCCGGCCAGGCCCACCAGATCGACGGGTGACTCGCCGCGGACGCGCCAGCCGATGAACTGGAGCATCCGACTGGTCATCTCGGCGGCGCGCTCGGCCTGACGGCCGATGACCTCGAAGGCCTTGTGCTGCAATGAGGTCGCCTCGGCCTGCTCCTGGCCCATGGAGGCGTAGCCCACAATGGCCGTGAGCGCGTTATTCAGGTGATGGGCGGTGCCACCCGCCAGGACCCCGAGACTCTCCAGGCGTTGGCTGCGCTCGAGGGAAGCGGCCAAGGCGCGGCTCTCCTCCTCGGCCTGGCGGGCCCGGGCGGCAACGCGAGCATTCTCAACGGATAGGGCGCACGGCCCCGCGATGTTCAGGGCCACGCGTATGTACCGGTCGAGCTCGTGAGGGAAGGCGACGTCGCCGATGTACACCACGCCGACGGTATGATCGCCTCGGCGCAGGCGGAGGACAAACCCGTCGGTGACCATGGTCCTTGTATAGGCCTCGGCAGAGCGGTCGGCCCAGTCGGTCACGCGCTCCCTGAGATCGGAGTCTTCGAGGGCACCCATGGCGATGGGGTCATCATCGGCTATCCCTAGATAGCCGATGGACTTGGGTGCGAAGAGAGTCAGGCACGCATCGGCGATATGGGCGGCCGCGGTGGACTCGGAATCGGCGCTGGCGATCCGGCTGAGGAGGTCGGCGGCCATGGCATGATCGGCGGCCTCGCCGCGGAGCCGGGAGACCTGGCCTCGGTGCATCCGACCCTCCAGCTCAGCCAGGCCCCACGCGATGTGCCGGGCGAGCACTCGGGTGCCCACCGGCATCCGCTGCCACGGTAGCCCGATGGCCTGGGCGAAGGCGGCGGCATTGTCGCGGGCGGCGGGGTCTACATCGGTGTCGAGCAGAAGGACCCGGCGGCACGATTCCCCGAGCATCTGAGCGGCCAGCTCATGGTCACACCCCATGTCGCGTAGGCGCGCTTCCCAGTCGGCAACCCAGTGCGGGGTTACCAGGTACGCGCCGTCCATGGCGAGATGGTCGATCAGCTCGGGGCTCGTTAGCAGGTGGAAGCATGTGGCGACGCGGTCCACGACCACCCGGTCAGCCACCTCGGGCGGGGGATCGGGTACGCACGTCCCGCCCAGGACTACCAGGCCTTCCTCGGCCTGGCCGTAGATGGCGTCCGGTGTGAGGCGGGGACGTCCACAGGTGGCGGGGAAGGTGCGGATGGAGCGGTCGGGCTGGCCCGCTTGTTCCAGGGCATGCCCTGCCTCGGCGGCCAGGTTCTCGCAGATGACGATGCTAGCATCTCGTGCCGGTGAAGCCATACGTCTTAGAGGTCCTCGCGGATCGGGTACCGGCCGTACTCCCTACCCGCCTCCACCACGGCCCGCAGCACCTCATCGCTGACCTGGTAGGGGATCTCGCCGTGGTTGTCCGAGAGCAGGAAGCCTCCGCCCGGGGCCCCCTTGCGAATGGTCTCTCTGACCATCTCCCTGGCCCCCTCGGGCGAGCACCGCGCCAGCTCGATGCCGTTGAGGTTGCCGAGGACAGCGAGCCGGTCCCCGCAGGCTGCCTTCACCTCGGACAGGTCCTCCAACGCGCTAACACCGATCATCGCCGCTCCCGTCGTAGCTAGGTCATCGACGGAAGGGAGCACCCGGCCCGAAGCGAGATGGATGCCCGCCGGCCCGTTGATCTCCGCTATCGTCGCGCGGGCGATGGGAAAGCCGGTGTCCCGGAGCTTCTCGAGGGGAAGCATGGTGGTCGAGGATAGGGGGTCGAAGTAGCAGATGGCGTTTGCGCCCGCGGCGAGCTGGGCGTTGGCCCAATCGATGCAGAAGCGCTGGTTGATCTCCATCAGCCGGTCGAAGGCGGGGTCGCCCGAGTGGAGCAGATCCAGGTAGGCCTCGAAGCCGAGCTGCATGACGGGTGCGGAGAAGGGCGACACGACGATGCCGACGATGAGGATCTGCCCTCCGATGGCATCGGCGAGCATGCGGGTCGAGTCGAGCACACGGGCGAGGCACGGGGTGTTCTGCACATCGACCTGTGCCATTGCCCGGATGTCCTCGGGGCCGGAGAGGATGGGCCGGCCAGCGACGGGGGGCCCGTTGGGGCGGAAAACCACATCGCCTCCCCGAGCCTCCACCTCGGCGGCCGCATATCCGAAGGCGACGGCCACGTCGTGCCGATAGCGCTCCTGCAAGGCGAGCTGACCCTCGGCCACGCAGTCGGCGCGGGCGTAGTACTCCCGAAGCTCCATGCCCAGCTCCTTGGCGCCATGCATGGTGAGCATGAGGATCAAGGGGACGCGCTCGGGCTCCCTGTGCTCCAGCGTTCTCAGAAGGTTGTCCAGGGAGGAGAGGGTTGCGCTGGTCACTGCTGCCCACCTCCATCATCGCGCCATGCCGAGGCCAGTTCGATGGCATCGGTCGCCGTCGCGCCCATGGCGTAGGCCCCGACGTCCTTCCAGAGATCCTCGGTGAGGGTGAAGGGCGCCCCACCGACAACCACCCGACAGTCGCTCCCGGCCTCCTTCAGGGCCGACACCAGGTCGGCTACTCGAAGCGCGGCGGGAAGCATCAGGGTGGAGACGAGAAGCAGCTCGATGTCATCGTCCAGGGCGCGCGTGACTAGGGTATCCAGCTCCACGGCCCCGTAGTCCTCGAGCTCATACCCGCTGGCCCGGAGGATGGCGTAGACGATGCGCTTGCCCAGGAGGTGCTGGTCCTCGAGAACGGCAATGGCCATCCTGGGCTGGCGCTTGCGGGAGGGGCTGGCGGGCGGGAGGATCTGGTCGACGAGCTCCTCGCAAATCCGGCCGCTCATGTAGACCTGGGACAGGGCCACACCGCCCTCTGCCCACATCTCGCCGATGCGGTCGAGGGCGGGGACCACCAGGGTCTCGACCCCCTGGAGGGGAGGGCCGCCGTTGACGGCGCTCTTCATGCACTCCGAAGCCCTGACGCGGTCCATTGCGAGCAGGGCGTCGGTCAGCTCGTCCACGTGTGGGCTCTGCAACCGCCAGTCCTCTCGGCCTCGCCGCTCAACCCACCACAGGCCGCCTAGGTGGCAACTCTCACCCGGTACACTTCGTTCAGGCTACGACCTTTCATCCCACCGATCCTGCAAGCCCGGCCAGATTCATCGAAGACGAGGGCCCCGCGCCACCCGGCCCAGGCGACCGGCGGCCTGATGTAGAATGGCTCTTGGGGCCTGCGAACGATGCATGGGCCCCCGAAGGAGTGTGATGAACCCCATGTCCAGAGCCATCCGCTGGACTTTCCTTCTTGCTATCCTCCTCATCGCCGGCACCTCCCACGCGGCGGAGCTGCGCGCCCTAGTGCTGTCGGGTGCGAACAACCACGATTGGCGGACGACCACCCCGGAGATCGTGGCCCAGCTCCGGGCCACGGGACTCTTCGAAGTGGATGTCACGAACGAGCCCGGCCAGCTCAGCAGGACAGAGCTGGATCGCTACGACGTGCTCGTCAGCGACTACAACGGGCCCGCCTGGAGCGATGCCACCCGGGCCGCCGTGCTCGAGTACCTGGGGGAGGGTGGGGGCCTGGTCATTGTCCATGCCGCCGACAACGCCTTCCCCGGCTGGACGGAGTACGAGAGCCTGATCGGAGTGGCTTGGCGTGCCGGCGCGGGCCATGGCACCTACCACCGGTACATGGTGACCATCGACGACCCGAGCCATCCCGTGCTCGAGGGGATCCCTCACTTCCTGCATGCTCCCGACGAGCTGTACCACAGCCTGACGTGGGGCGAGGGGAGTGAGGCCGAGGTCATCGCTTCGGCGTACTCCCGGCCCGAGGAGAGCGGCACGGGGAGCATCGAGCCCCTCCTGCTGATCAACCGCTGGGGCGAGGGCCGGATGTTCCACACGGCCATGGGGCACAACGTGCAGACCCTCCAGGGCTTCTACCACACACTGATTCTCCAGAGGGGGACCGAGTGGGCCGCCAGAGGGCGCATCACCCAGGCATTGCCCGGCGACATGCCGCGCGAGTCGTGGGTCGATCCCGAGGCCGATGAGGACGCAAAGATGGACCAGTGGACCGGTCTTGGGGTCGCCGACGGGCTGGCCGAGTCCATCGTGGGCGCAACCGGGCCCGAGGCCCGGGTCTCGGCTCTGCTTCGGGTGCTGGAGACCGATGCCCCCGCCGCCCACACCGTGGCACGCCAGAAGCTGGTCTGGATGGGCGCCGACGCAGTGGGGGCGATGATCGACGCCGCCGGCACGGGCCTGAAGGATGCCCTCCAGACGGACCTGACCATCATGGCCAATCGCTCGCCCCAAGTGGTCGACGCTCTCGTGGAGCACGCCAAGTCGGACTTGCTGGCGGAGCGCTCGCTGGCCCTCGGCGCTCTGGCCGAAGCCAAGGAGCCGGGTGCCGTGGACCTGTTCGTCGAGCTGCTGAACGACCCGGGCATGGCCGACCTGGCCCTGGAGGTCATCGCGGAGACGCCGGGGCGGGAGGCGACCGAAGCTCTGATCCGGGAGACGCGCCGGGCCGATGACGAGACTCTCATCCGGCTGCTCGTGGCGCTGGGCGCCCGGGGCGATCGCCGGGCGGCACCGGTCCTGGTTCGGCAC
>WJIW01000396.1 GCA_014730065.1 Armatimonadia bacterium
CGGTGCAAGAGGAGCCTGTGGCTGTGATCGCCGAGGGCGATCCTTCGCGGTTCAGCCCTCGCCCGATGGACTGGCAGCCTCTCCCCGAGGCGCGATCCTGTTCGCTTGATGCGACGATGGCGGAGTTGACTAGCCTCTCGGGCCTGCCAGACGTAGCGGCGCCCTCCGTGGATGGCGGCATCGATGAGCTGACCGAGCCCGAAACCCGGCTGCGAGAGGCGAAGCCGGAATGCCGGTCCTTCGATCACACGCCGCCCGCCCTACCCGGCGAGGCCCCCACCCGGGCGCGCGAGACGAGGCCTAGGGTCCAGGCGGCGGCGATCGAGCCGGAGGGGGCAGTGGCCGCGTCCGTGGCCAAGTCCGTAGGCGCCATGCGGGCTAGCTGCTCGGATGCGCCTGGGCTGGCATCCCGATTGCCGCTCGTCAGGCTCCCGATCCGGGAGCTCCAGACGAAGCAGCGGGCCGCCGCTTACCGTGCCTTCGTTCAGCACCATGGGCTACAGCCCAGAGATGTGGAGCTGATCGGGGTCTTCGGGCCCGTGCCCCGGGCAGCGCCCGAGCGAGTGGCGGTCGGCGCCGCTGGCAACCGGTTGCGATTGTGGTATCCTTCGGGGGTTACGTCCTGCCGAGGTGCTCTCGTGGCTGTGGGCCGTAGCCGGCGAGACGCGAGTCTGCTGGTCGCGCTCCTGGAGTGATCTCACGGCCGGCCGGCGGGTAGTGGAGAGGCATATGGAACCCCTGACAACGGTGCTGGTCATTCTGGCGGGCATCAACCTTGCCATCGTCCTCTACCTGATCTGGATCTTCTCAGTGCTGCGCAGCGAAGTCCGTGACGGGGATTCCGCCGACGAGAGCGGCCAAGAGGAGCTGCGTGCTCTGCTCTCCGAGATCGGCTCGGAGCTCGAGGGCGTGGCCAGGGACGTGGCCGCCGCCGTGGAGGAGAACCAGGACCGCTTGGAGGACCTGAGCGAGAGGGTTAAGGCGTTGGAGGCGGGCGAGGCTTCGCCGGAGTCGCCAGCGGACGCCGATGATGAGGCAGACAGGGCGGAGTCAGTGGATGAGGATGAGCCCGAGGCCGACGGACGGACCACGTCCCGAGCGGGAGCTGCCTTCAAAGAGCGGCATGCCAAGGTCGAGCAGTTGCACGACGAGGGCAAGTCGATACGCGAGATAGCGGCTTCGCTGGGTATGTCCCAGGGCGAGGTCGAGCTTGTTTTGGGTGTGGGGAAGAGGGTCGCCGGCGGCGAAGACGACGCCTCCGCTGAAACATGAGGCCGCGTCGTGGGGACCCGAATCGTAGATATGCAGGACCTGCGCGCTCGGCGTTGCGGGAGTCTGAAGGAGGAAATCCCTTGTACCGGTCAATGAGAAGGGTCATGGGCATCGCTGCCGTGTCCGCCGTGGTCGCTGGAAGCCTATGGCTGTCGGGCTGTTCGGGATGCTCGAAGGAGGAAGAGGGCGTGGCTCTCTTCGAGACCGCGGGTCAGAGGATCACGGCGATCGATGTGCTCGACAGGATGGGCCCCGCCACCCAGATGGAGGCCTACAACACCGTCCTGGGACAGGTGCTCGTTGAGGCTGAGGCCGAGAAGGCGGGCATCACTGTCGATGAGAGCCTCGTGGATCTCATCGTCGAGCAGCAGGAGAATCTGAGCGGCGGAGCAGCCGCCATGGATGAGGCCCTCGGCGCAATAGGGTCTGACCGTGAGGAGATGCGTGAGCAGATCCGCGCCTCGGCGCTGACGGCACTGTTGGCGACCCAGGATGTGGAGGTCACCGACGAGGAAGTGCGCGAGTTCTACGACCAGAACTCCCAGGCCTTCGGCACACCCGCCACCTATAAGTACGAGATGTACATGTCCTCCGATCGCGACAAGGTTGAGACTCTGGTGGAGCGAGTGAAGGCCGGCGAGAACTTCCTCGCCGTGGCCGATGAGCTGGATCCGGGCACCACCGCGGCGTCGGAGACGGAGCTTCAGTTCGTCTCAACGACCGACCTGTACCAGAGCGGCGACACACTAGCCCCCGCGGTTCTGGAGAACATGGAGGTGGGTCAGGTCAGCCAGATCCAGGAGCTTCCTGGCATGGGCGACGAGAGCTTCTACCGAGTGTTCTTCCTCTTCGATCGGACCGAGGCCGACGTGCCGTCCTTCGAGCAGGTGGAGCCCTTGGTCCGCCTTACCGCCAAGCAGCAGCAGCCTGGCGCCGTCCAGCCTTCGCAGCTCATGTCGGCGCTAATCCTGGAGAACGAAGTGACGGTTCTCCGCGATGATCTGGGACTGGGGATGTTCGAGGAGCAGCTCAACGAGTACAAGACGCGGCAGACGGGGCCGCCAGACGCGGAGCTAGGCATACCCGGTGGCGCCGACGGCGTGACCGTTCCCCCCGCCGAGGATGCCCCGCCGGTTGAGGGAGACGCCGGTCAGTGAGCGAGCAGGCTCTCGATCAGTTCCAGCGGCTGATCGACATCATGGCCCGGCTCCGGGGACCCGATGGATGCCCCTGGGACCGCGAGCAGACACCGGCCTCTATCCGAAGGCAGCTCATCGAGGAGACCTTCGAGGTGGTGGAGGCCATCGACGAGGATGACCCCGAGCTCCTGTGCGAGGAGCTCGGCGACCTGACCTTGCATGTGGTGTTTCAGTCCCAGATGGCCGCCGAGGCCGGGCGGTTCACCATCGCCGACGTGCTGCAGGCGATCAATGAGAAGCTCGTGCGCCGGCACCCCCACGTTTTCGAGGAGCCTCAGGTCGAGGACGCCGATGGCGTGCTCCGGCAGTGGGAGGATATCAAGGCGAAGGAGAAGGCCGACGCTGGTCGAGCGCGCAGCTCGGCCCTCGATGGTGTCCCCGCCGACCTGCCTGCCCTGGCCCTAAGCGAAGCCCTCCAGCGAAAGGCCGCGAAGGTGGGCTTCGACTGGCCCGAGTCCGAGGGCCCCCTTGAGAAGGTGCTTGAGGAGTGCGCCGAGTTCGCTCGCGAGGCGAGGGTGGATGGCCGGACCGAGGAGGAGCTTGGCGACCTGCTCTTCTCCATCGTTAACGCGGCACGCTTCTTGGGCATATCGCCTGAGCTGGCACTTCGGCGTGCGGCGCGGAAGTTCGAGCGGCGGTTCCGGGGAATCGAGGCACTGGCGGCCAAGGGCGAGCGCGACCTGAAGTCCATGTCCCTCGAGGAGCTGGACAGTCTGTGGGAGATCGTGAAGGAACGAGAGGCCGGGTCTCAGTAAATGCGTCTCGATAAGTTCCTCAAGGACACGGGGATCATCCGGCGGCGTACGGTAGCCAAGGACTTGGCCGATGCGAACCGAATCCAGATTGATGGGCGTCAAGCACGAGCCTCGGCGACGGTGCGGCCGGGACAGCGACTGACCCTGGACCTGGGCCGCAAAGTGGCAACGTACGAGATACTGGCCATTCCCGAGCGCACGCCGAGGAAGAACGAGGCCGAGGGATTTGTACGGCTTGTTGATGAAGAAATCCGTGAGGACTGGTAAGATACCATCCACGTGAGTCGTGGCCCAGAGTCTCGGATGAGGCGGTCACGACTCATTGCCGTGTCTGAAAGAGTGACATCCGCTACACCAGGGAAACCGCCCACTTCGTCGCGGCTAATAGGCTGCCTACCGTCGACGTGGGAGAGCGCCATAAGCCCGGATCGCGCGGGCGGAGAGTTGAAGGGGAGTCATGGCAGAGAAGCGAGTTTGGCTATTTCGTGAAGGCAATAGAGACATGCGTGACCTACTCGGCGGCAAGGGTGCGAATCTGGCCGAGATGACCCGGGCGGGGCTGCCCGTTCCATACGGATTCACCGTATCGACCGCGACGTGCTGGGAGTACGTCAAAGCGGGTCACAAGTTCCCGCGGGGACTGCTCTCCGAGGTCAAGAAAGCCCTGGCCGATGTAGAGAAGAAGTCCAAGAAGAAGTTCGGGGACGCCAAGAACCCCCTTCTCGTGTCCGTCCGCTCGGGCGCTAAGTTCTCCATGCCCGGTATGATGGACACCGTGCTGAACCTGGGCCTGAACGATGAGGTCGTCGAAGGCCTGGCGGAGCTGACCGACAACCCGCGCTTCGCCTACGACTGCTACCGGCGCTTCATCATGATGTTCTCCGACGTGGTCAAGGGCACGGGCAAGGACGAGTACGAAGAGGCCCTGGACGACATCAAGGAGCGTATCGGCGTTCAGTTCGACTACGATGTGCCGGCCGAGGAGCTCAAGGAGCTCGTCGAAACGTCCAAGAAGATCTACAAGAAGCACCTGAAGGAAGACTTCCCCCAGGACCCCATGGAGCAGCTCGAGGCTTCCATCGGTGCCGTGTTCGACTCCTGGGACACCCCCCGCGCCCGGACCTATCGCAACAGCGAAGGCATCCCCCACGATCTGGGTACCGCCGTCAACGTGCAGATGATGGTCTTCGGCAACACGGGCGAGGATAGCGGAACGGGCGTTGCCTTCACCCGCGACCCTAGCACCGGTGAGAAGAAGATCTTCGCCGAGTTCCTTCCCAACGCCCAGGGCGAGGACGTAGTCGCCGGAGTGCGCACCCCCCTGGACATCACGGACATGGCCAAGCGCTGGCCCGAGATCTACAAGGAGTTCGTCGGGATCTGTGAGCAGCTCGAGAAGCACTACCGCGAGATGCAGGACATGGAGTTCACCGTCGAGCGCGGCAAGCTGTGGGTCCTCCAGACCCGGAACGGCAAGCGCACCGCCGGCTCCGCCGTGAAGATCGCCGTGGACATGGTCAAGGAGCGGCTCATCAGCCGCGAAGAGGCCCTGTGGCGCGTGGCCCCGGGGACCCTGGACCAGCTCCTGCACAAGCGCATCGATAGGGACGAAGCCAAGAAGCAGGGCGTCGAGCCCGTCGCCACCGGCCTGAACGCCAGCCCGGGCGCCGCGACCGGTATCGCCGCCTTCGATGCCGACACGGCTGCCGAGAAGGGCGAGGCCGGCGAGTCGGTCATCCTCTGCCGCATCGAGACCACCCCCGACGACATCCACGGGATGCTCGCCGCCAAGGCCGTCCTCACCTCGCGCGGCGGCAAGACTTCCCATGCCGCCGTGGTCGCCCGAGGCAAGGGTCTCCCTTGTGTCGCCGGCTGCGAGGCCCTCAAGATGGACCTGCCGGCCAAGAAGTTCACCGCCCCCGATGGCCAGGTGGTCAAGGAAGGCGACTGGATCACCGTCGATGGCTCCAGCGGCGAGGTCTACGTGGGCCAGGCGCCCCTCGTCGATCCAGAGATCGGCAAGGACTTCCAGACCTTCCTGAGCTGGGCCGACAAGATCCGCAAACTCGGCGTGCGCACCAATGCCGACGAGCCCGAGGATGCCGCCAAAGCCATCGAGATGGGCGCCGAAGGGATCGGCCTTTGCCGCACCGAGCATATGTTCATGGCCCCCGGTCGCTTGCCCGTCGTCCAGGAGATGATCCTCGCCGATGACGACGAGACCACCGACAAGGCCCTCACGAAGCTGCTCCCCATGCAGCGCGAGGACTTCGTTGGGATCTTCGAGGCGATGAACGGCAAGCCGGTCACCATCCGGCTCCTGGACCCGCCCCTGCATGAGTTCCTCCCGGACAAGGAAGAGGTCCTGGAAGAGCTCGTCACCCTTCGCACCAAGGGCGAGAAGAAGTCGCGGCAGGAGGAGCTCGAGGCCCTGCTCCAGCGGATCGAGCAGCTCGAGGAATCGAATCCCATGCTCGGCCTGCGCGGCTGCCGCCTTGGCCTTACGCGCCCTGGTATCAACGCCATGCAGGTGCGGGCCATCATCGAGGCCGCATGCGAGCTGAAGAAGAAGGGCAAGAAGGTCAAGCCCGAGATCATGATCCCGCTGGTCGGCATCGTGACCGAGCTGTCCACCGTCCAGACTCAGCTCGAAGAGGTAGCCAAGGAAGTGATGAAGGAGCAGGGCACCAAGGTCGCCTACCAGTTCGGCACCATGATCGAGATCCCGCGGGCGGCCCTGACTTCGGCGCAGATCGCCGAGTACGCCCAGTTCTTCTCCTTCGGCACCAACGACCTCACCCAGATGACCTTCGGCTACAGCCGCGATGATGCCGAGGGTAAGTTCATCGGCAAGTACCTCGATATGGAGATCCTGCCCGAGTCGCCCTTCACCAGCATCGACGAGGATGGCGTTGGCCGCCTCGTCGAGTTCTCGGTGAACGAGGGTCGTCAGGCGCGCCCGAAGCTCAAGTGCGGCATCTGCGGTGAGCACGGCGGCGATCCCCAGTCCATCGACTTCTGCCACCGCGTGGGCCTGGACTACGTGTCCTGCTCGCCCTTCCGCGTACCTATTGCCCGCCTCTCGGCTGCCCACGCGGCCATCAAGGAGGACGGCGGCCCCGAGCCGCCGGCTTCGGTGAAGAAGGCGGCTGCCAAGAAGAAGACCAAGAAGAAGACAAGCAAGAAGAAGACCGGCAAGAAGACCGGCAAGAAGGCCGCGAGCCGGACCAAGAGCA
>WJIW01000044.1 GCA_014730065.1 Armatimonadia bacterium
CCATAGCAGCCGAGCCAGAGCCATGGCGAACTCATAGCGGGTCAGGTTGTTCTCACCCTTGAATGTCCCGTCGGGGTACCCCTCAAGGAGGCCCGCATCATACAACTCGGCGATGGCGTCATACGCCCAGTGATCCCACGGCACATCGGGGGGCACCGGGCCCCCGGCGACCATGGTCACACCAGTATCCCAGTCGGCGCAGGCTGATCCGGCCAGCAGAATCCCCGCGAGAATCACGCAGCACAGCAGCTTCCTCATACGGACGCTCACCCTTCTCATCTCTTGTTGTGACACCTGATGGCTGGTCGGCGGTCCACGCACCGCCGACCCTCGGGTATTCCGGTGCGCCCTGCCGCCTTCCTACCTGCCCCGGCAGATGGCGGAAAAAAAGAACAGCGCCCCCGAGAGATCGGGGGCGCTGTTGAGGTCTAGCCTAGCTCGAGATGCGGTGGAACTAGAAGTACCAGTTCACCGATCCGCGAGCCATGGCGCCAACCTGGCTGGCTCCGCCGCCGTTGAACTGGGTCAGGCCCAGGTCGACGGTGACGTCGAAGTCGCCGCTGATGCTGATATCGGTGCCAGCAACGGCGGTCCAGCGGGTGTTCACGCCATCCGACTCGTTGATGAGGCGGAAGCGCCAGTCGCGATCGTCGTCGTGATAGACAACGTCGGCCCAAGCAGCGTTCTCGCCGTAGATGGCGGGGAACTTGCTGTTGGTGCGCTGGAACCAGAAGCCCGGCGCGTACGCGGTGCCGGGGATGCCGCCCTGTAGGAACGGCGCCTCGTTGTAGCTGAACAGGAAGGGCGTGGTGAGATCAGCGTTCACGCCGCTGTTCGCGCTCGGGTTGGCGCCACCGGGGAGCTGGATGTAGGACACGCTAATGTCCCAATCGTCGTCCCGCAGCACGTCCGCGCCAACGTACCAGGCGATGTTGTTGGTCGCGATGGCGTTCAGCGGAGCGGTAGCCTCCATCCGAATGCCCTCGCCGTCCTCGACATCCCAGATGTACTGGGCGTCGACACCGAGGCGGCCAAGCTGCTGGCCAGCGCCGGTGCCGCCGTAGCCGGCGGGATCGTTCCAGATGTAGGTCAGGCCGCCGCCCCAGCGATCGTCATCCGCGTCGTCGGGATCGTCGTACTCCGCGGCACGCAGAACGAGATGGGGCTGGGTGCCCCGGGCGCCGCCGAGGTAGAACTCGAGCTCGTCGAGTCCGGCGTCGGTGAACTGCGTCCGGACGCCGTCGGTGGAGAGGGCATCGTTGTTGAAGGTGAGGCCCTCACCGTAGCCGAGATACTGGCGACCGATGGTCAGGTCGACGTCGGTACCGAAGATCTCGGTGTCCTGGACCATAACCCACGCCTGGTCGGGCACCATGAAGTTGATGCCGGCCGGGAGGGCGTTGTTGTTCTCCCACAGCACGATGCCAACACTGGTCTTGGAGTTGATCTTCTTGTAGAACTCCAGCCAGATGTCGTAGCTGCTGGCGAGCTGGCTGTTGTTCATGGCGTTCTGGAAGTTCGGACCCGAGGTGACGGCGACGAAATCGGTGTGGAGCATACCGGTTACGACGTCCGGCTCCTCCTCGAGCGCGGTAACCCGGGCCTCGAGGGCCTCCAGGTCGTCATTGAGATCGCCGAGGCGACCGTCGATCTCCTCGAGCTCCGGCTCGAGCCAATCGCGCAGGTCCTGGATCTTCTGGTTCAGGGTGGCCTCGTCGACCAGGCCCCGATCCTCGATCTCATCGTCGATCAGGCCAGCCAGGCGGTCGGCGTCAACAGTGCCGGCGGGTCCCTGGGGACCAGCGGGTCCCTGGGGTCCACGCGGACCGGGGTCGCCGTCGTCGCCCCTGGGACCTTCAGGACCCTGGGGTCCGGGAGGGCCGGCGGGGCCCTGCGGTCCCGCGGGGCCATCGTCGCCGTTAGCGCCGGGAGGCCCGGCATTGGCGTTGGCATCCACGTACCACAGTAGGCGAGCCAGGGCCATAGCGAACTCGTAGCGGGTCAGGTTGTTGTTGCCCTTGAAGGTACCGTCGGGGTAACCCTCGAGGAGCCCGGCCTCGTACAGCTCGGCGATGGCGTCGTAAGCCCAGTGATCCCACGGAACATCCGGGGGCACGGGGCCGCCGGCTACCATGGTCACACCGGTGTCCCAATCGGCGGACGCCGGAACGGCCAGGGTGGCGGCGAGCATTGCGGCTAGTACAGAAATGAACAAGACACGTTTCATGGGTGTTGTCCTCCTACGTTCGTCGAGCTTCCCCTTCGCGGGCGTTCAGCGAATGCGCCGTAGGAGGAAGACAGAAAGGGCAGTGCCTGTCGGGGCTGCTTTTGCAGCGAGTGTCCATGTTTCCTCGCTCTGGAGCCCATCAGGCCAGCCGTCGTCCGTCTTCCTTGGTTTTCTGCGCCCCTTTCCGCGCGGTCTACGCCTACGCCTTGGGGAAAGCTGGCTAACACTAACATATACGGCCCGGTCCACTCAAGGTTCCTTCAACGAATGTCACCGAAGCCGCTTTTTCTGCCCACCAGCAGTCCACGCAAGGCCTTCGGGGGCCCCGGGCCGAATGCCTCCCCTAATCTCGGCATCACGCCGCCTGCAGGGGGTCCCGATGGTCGACGGCCCTGATTTCGGCCAGTACCTCAGCACTATCAACCGAAACAACGACCCTTCGTACGTCCCTATCGGCGAGCTGTTCGTCGAAGGACCTATCATCCGTGCCATCGCCGATGACGACATCGAGTACGACGACCACGGGATGACTCAGGCGGGGATGCGGGTCTACTTCGAGACCCACCGCGACCTGGGCTACGACGCCGTCACCGTCGGGGTAGGGCCCGGCTTCGCCCTGCCCGAGTGGGCGATCACCGATGACGTTGCCCCCCTCTCCAAGGGCAAGCGCGGCTACATCACCGGAGCCGCCACCCGTATCTGGGACCGGGAGTCTTTCGAGGCCTACCCTTGGCCCAGCCCGGAGCAGGTCAGCTACGTTCCGCTGGAGCGCGCGGCTGAGGCCATGCCAGAGGGCATGGCCATCCTGGCCTCGGCCGGCGGGCCTTGCGAGTGGCTCATGTGGATTGTCGGATATGAGGCCCTGAGCTTCATGCTCGCCGATGATCCGGAGCTGGTTGCCGAGATCATGGCCCGCATCGAGGAGCAGATGCTCGCCGTCTTCGCGGCCATGGCCTCCATGGAGCGGGTCGGGGCCGTCTGGATCTCCGATGACATGGGGTTCAAGACAGGCACATTCCTCTCGCCCGACCACATGCGGACCTACGTCCTACCGACGCAGCGGCGCCTCGCCCGGGTGGCCCACGATGCCGGCCGGCCGGTGCTGCTTCACTCGTGCGGCAACCTCTCGGCCATCATGGATGATCTCATCGACGATGTGGGCATCGATGCCAAGCACTCCTTCGAGGACGCCATCACTCCCGTCACCGAGGCGAAGGAGCTCTGGGGCGACAGGGCGTGCCTCATCGGCGGGGTGGACGTGGACCCACTTACCCGGCTATCACCCGACGAGGTGCACGCGTACACCCTGGGGATCCTCGACCGATGCGCACCCAATGGTGGTTACATCCTGGGATCGGGCAACAGCGTGGCGAACTACGTTCCTGTGGACAACTATCTGGCCATGCTGCGGGCCTGGCGCGATTGGCACGCTGCCCGCCGAAGCTGAAGGGAACTGAAGCACACATGAACGAAGCGACCAAGCCCGCCGATGGCGTCCATGCCATGGTGCCGCGGGATCAGATGAGCGAGGGGGCCCGGAAGCTCCGGGACACCTATGCCATCACGCCCGGCGCGCCGTTGGTGCAGCGCGAGTTCGGGTTCTACAGCCTGGAGCGGTGGCGGAGCGAAGGCCTGCCCGCCGACGAGCCCCTTCACGAGCTGTTCCACTACGACCCACCTGGCAGCCACGGCCTGGGCCAGCTCGGATGGTGTGAGGCCGCCTTCGTGCCCGCCTTCGAGGAGAAGGTCATCGAGGACCGAGGCGAGCACGAGGTGGTCCAGGACTACGCCGGCCGCCATGTGCTCTACTTCAAGGGCCGGCGCCAGGGGTTCATGCCCGAGTATCTGGAGCATCCCGTGCGGGACATGGCGAGCTGGGAGCGGGACGTGAAGTGGCGGCTCGATCCCTCCTCGCCCGAGCGGTACCAGGACCTCGAAGACCGTATGGCCGCCGCCAAGGCTGCCGCGGCCCAGGGGATGATCATCACCCAGAACCTCATCGGCGGGTACATGTATCTCCGCAGCCTGATCGGGCCCGAGCACGTGCTGTACGCCTTCCACGACCAGCCGGAGCTGATTCACGACTGCATGAAGACGTGGCTTGAGCTGGCCGATGCCGTCATCACGGAGCACCAGAAGCATGTGACCATCGATGAGCTGTTCCTTGCCGAGGACATCTGCTACAACCACGGACCCCTGATCTCCCCGGCCATGATGCGCGAGTTCCTCACTCCCTACTATGCGGACCTCATCCGGGGGCTGAAGGCCAGGCAGATCGACCCCGGCCGGCACCTCTATCTCCAGATCGATACCGATGGCTTCGCGCCCCCCGTCATGCCCGTCTATCAGGAGCTGGGCATGGATGTCATGTCGCCCTTTGAGGTCGCGGCGGGCTGCGACGTGGTGGCCCTGGGCCGGGAGTATCCCGATGTGGCCATGTTCGGGGGTATCGATAAGCGGGTTCTCGCCCAGGGCAAGGCTGCCATCGACGCTATGGTCGAGCGGATCCTGCCGCCGATGCGCGAGCGTGGCGGGTACATACCGACCTGTGACCATGGCGTGCCCGAGGAGGTCGCCTTGGAGGACTACATCCACTATAGGGAGCGTTGCGTGGAGCTGGGTGGGTAGCCCAACGCGTCACCTGCGGCCGCCCATTGGGACGTCGCCGGACCTCACGGGAGGGTGGTCGACTCCGCGTCCAGATACGGCGTCCCAGCGGAAGTGATGCCCGCCCGGCCACGCACCCGCACGCTTACCGGCGGGTCGGCTGCGGCGTCTTGCCCCTCGGGTTCGTGGCCATGCACGTAGATGCCCAGCGGCCCCGCGGCGAGGATCCAGTCGCCCCGGTGGCGCGCGGGCGGGCCGGCAGTGACGGGACCCTGGAGGCCCTTGGCCCGCCAGCCCCGGTACTCACCCTCCAGGACGACTTCCCTGGCGTGGTGGAACTCGGGGAAGTCTGCGAGCTGCTGCACGCTGACCACCCGAGGCTCCCATCGGTACCGCACCTCCACGGTGCGTGCCCGCTCGTCGTGCCGGATATCGAGGGGCAGGACCCGTTCCCAGACGCCTCGGGGAAGGTACATCGTGCCTCCCTTAATGGGAGGCGGCGATCCCATCTCCCAGTCCTCGCCGTTGAGGGTGACATGCTCCTCCCTGGGCGAGAGGGTGATCTCCGTGTCGGGTAGGGCGACGGTCAGGGTGTGCTCCTCGTCGTCCCAGCTCAGCTTCGCCCCCAGGCGCTCGAGCACCAGGCGGACGGGCAATAGGAGCACCTTGTCCTCGATGAGAGGCGCCGGCAGCACCTCATCGCGATCCTCCGAAGTCACCTCGACGGTCTCGATGGAGAGCCGGAGTGGCCCGTCCTCGTCTTGGGCGATGCCCATGAGGGGGAGGAGCGCGAGGACGAGCGAGCAGAGGGCTGCTTGGTGTGGTCTCATACGCGCACCAACTCTCCGAAGAGAAGGCTAGCATTGCGGGTCGTAGCCGCCTCGACCTCGGCGGGGCTGATCTCTCGGGCCTGGGCCACGGCGACGGCCACCTCGGGCAGGAAGGCCGGCTGGTTGGTGCGGCCCCGGTACGGCACCGGGGCCATGTAAGGCGAGTCCGTCTCGATCAGCAGTCGCTCCAGTGGCACGGCCGCCGCCACCTCCCGCACCTCCTCGGCCTTCTTGAAGGTGATCACGCCCGTGATCCCGACATGCAGCCCCAGCTCCACCGCCCACTCCATCTCCTCGACGCCATAGGTGAAGCAGTGCATGACGCCTCCGGCGGGGAGCGGTGTGTGATCCTCCACGATCGCTCGCGTATCGTCGGCGGCGTCCCGGGAGTGGATGATCACGGGCAGCCGCAGCTCCTCGGCGACGGCAAGCTGCCGCTCGAAGGCGGCTCGCTGGGTCTCCCGGGGCGAGTTGTCGTAGTGGTAATCGAGGCCGATCTCGCCATAGGCGACGGTGCGGTATGACCTAGCCAAGGCGCGCAGCTCGTCGGCGACAGCGGAGCTGTAGTCCGAGGCATCGTGGGGATGGAGTCCCACGGCGGCGACGATGGACAGGTGGGCGCGGGACTGGGCGATGGCTCGTTTGGAGCTGACCAGGTCGTAGCCCACCACGACCATGCGCTCCACACCCACCTTCTGGGCTTGGTCCAGGGCGTCGTACAGGTCTCGATGAAGCTCATCGTGGTTGAGGTGACAGTGGGAATCGACCAAAGGCATGTTCCTTGGTTTCGGTAACCCGGCGGGCGGCCCTCCTTGCCGTCGGCAGTCGATGATAGGATGCGGGGCACCGGAAGCCGAAGCTAAGCATCGGCCACCCGGCGGCACGACCGGGCGACTCCTCCTGGATGGGAAGACCCCATGCTCACCGACGTGCGGGTTCGTAACTTCAAACGGTTCGAGAACGTCGAGCTTCCCTTGGGCGAGGCGACGGTGCTCATCGGCCCGAACAACTCCGGCAAGACCGCCGCCCTCCAGGCCCTCGCCCTTTGGCAGGCCGGCGTTGCCAAGTGGATCGGCAGGCATGGCACCACCGAGTCATCGGCCAAGCGGCCGGGGGTGACCGTCAACCGTCTGGAGCTGATAGCGGTTCCGGTGCCGACCGCGAAGCTCCTGTGGCGCGACATGCATTTCATGAGGAGCTGGCCCGCCGAGAGCGGAGAGCGACAGCAGGAGCAGATCAACATCGAGGTGGACGTACGGGGGCACTCCGGTGGTCGCACATGGGAGTGCGGCCTGGAGTTCTACTACGCCAACCCGGAGTCGTTCTACTGCCGACCAAGAGCGTCGGGAACGGCTGGTGAGCGGCTCGTCCCTCCCGAAGCGGCGGAGGTGAAGGTGGCCTTCCTTCCTCCCATGTCGGGCTTGGCCGCGGTCGAGACCAAGCTCGAAGCTGGCCGGGTGAACGTTCTGATTGGCGAGGGGCAGACGGCACAGGTGCTCAGAAACCTATGTCTCCAGCTCCACACCGGCGGTGGGTGGGACGAAGTCGTCGAGGACATCCAGCGGCTGTTCGGGGTGGAGCTGTTGCCGCCCCGTCACATCACCGAGCGGGGCGAGATAACGATGTCCTACCGCGAGCGGGGTGGGGTGGAGCTGGACCTCGCCTGCTCCGGACGCGGGCTTCAGCAGACTCTCCTGCTGCTGGCGTACATGCGTGCCAACCCAGGCTCAGTGCTTCTCCTCGACGAGCCCGACGCCCACCTCGAGATTCTGCGCCAGCGTCAGATCTACAGCGTCATCACCCAGACCGCGAGCGACATGGGCTCCCAGGTTGTCGCCGCGAGCCATTCCGAGGTCGTCCTCAACGAAGCGGCCGACCGCGACACCGTGGTGGCCTTCGTGGGCACTCCGCATCGCATCGACGATCGAGGTAGCCAGGTTGCCAAGGCGCTCAAGTCGATCGGGTTCGAGCACTACTACCTCGCGGAGACAACGGGCTGGGTGCTCTACCTCGAGGGGTCGACGGATCTGGCGATACTCCGCGAGTTTGCCCAGCGTCTCGACCATCCGGCAGCCAAAGCTCTGGAGCGCCCCTTCGTGCACTACATCGGGAACCACTCCGGTCAGGCGGAGAGCCACTTCCATGGTGTCCGCGAGGCCAAGCCCGACCTTGTCGGTCTCGCCATCTTCGATGACTACGGCGGGGCGCCCGCATCATCTCACCCGGGGCTCAGCGTCTTCCAATGGCAACGTCGGGAGATCGAGAGCTACGTCTGCACGCGCGAGACTCTCCTGGGCTACGCCCGCGCGGGGGGTCCGGCCTCCGAGGCCGAAGCCGATGGCCCACTGTTCCGCGCTGACGAGTCCGCGCGACGCGAGGAGGCCATGTCCGGCGCCATAGACGAGGTGGCTGCGGCCTTCCGCACCCTGCATGGCGTGGAGCCGTGGTCGCCGGAGGTCAAGGCCAGCGACGACTTCCTGAACCCGGTCTTCCGCGCGTACTACCAGTCGCTGGGCCTGCCCAACCGCATGAACAAGAGCGACTATCACTTGCTGGTGAGCCATGTGCCAGTCGACCAGATCGACCCCGAGATCCGCGATGCCCTGGATCGGATCCAGTTCACAGCGGAATCCGCTCGACCCACCACACCGGACCCGGAGTAGGAGCATGTACTTGGCACGAATGCGCCGGCGCCCGAAGGGACTCGCCGCCGGGCACGGAATAGCGTGGGGAGCCCGGGAGCCCTGGGGAGCGCCCCGGCTCGATCTCTGGGGACTTGTGAGGAGGAACTGGTGTGAGCGACAAAGTCGAGCTTTCGCCCGACGAGCAGGCACGGAAGCAGCGCCTGGCCATCTTCGTGGCGAGCTGCATCTCCTTGGTGGCCACCGCCATGACGTTCGCCATCCGCGGCGCCATCCTGGATGACCTGAAGGCGGACTTCACACTGGACGACACCCAGCTCGGCTGGGTGGGCGGCGCGTGGGCCTGGGGCTTCGCCGGCGCCATCCTGATCGGCGGCCCGCTATGCGACACACTCAAGATGGGCCGGATCATGATGCTGGCCTTCATCGCTCATGTGGCCGGCGTGATCGTCACCATCGCAGCCATATCTCTCGATACGAGCATTCAGTTCTCGGTGCTCTTCATCGCCACCCTCACCGTGGGCATCGGGAACGGCCTGGTGGAGGCTGCCATCAACCCGCTCGTCGCGACCCTCTATCCCAAGAAGAAGGTCGGGATGCTCAACATTCTGCATGCCTGGTTCCCCGGCGGCATCGTCATCGGTGGCTTGGCGTCCTACGGCATCAACGAAGCCGGCATCAACGGCCTGGACTTGGGCGCCCTGAGCCTCAGCCAGTGGCAGCTCAAGATGGCCATTCTCCTCGTACCCATGGTGGTCTATGGTGCGATGTTCGCCCTTCTCAAGCTGCCCGAGACCGAGCGGGTGCAGTCTGGCGTCTCCACCGCGGGTATGTGGAAGGAAGCCATCAGGCCCGCCTTCATACTGCTGGTGCTCTGTATGATGATGACCGCTGCCACCGAGCTGGGCCCCAACACGTGGATCACGCCCATCACCGAGCGGAGCATCGAGGGCATGGCCGCCGCGGGTATCCTGGTCTTGGTCTGGATCAACCTGATCATGGCCATTGCCCGGTTCTTCGCCGGCCCCATCGCCCACGCAATCTCGCCTCCGGGCATGGTCACCATCTGCGCCGCGCTGGCGGGCATCGGCGTGTTCCTGATGAGCACCGCGGACAGCGCCTTCACCTCATTTGCCTATGCGGCCATCTTCGCCATCGGCGTCAGTTTCTTCTGGCCAACGATGCTGGGGATGACATCGGAGCGGTTCCCACGCGGTGGCGCCCTACTCCTCGGAATCATGGGAGCCATGGGGAATGTCGGTGTCGCCCTCATCACCCCAGGCATGGGCGCCATCGTCGACGCCACGGGCGATCCGCAAGCGGCCCTCAAGTACATCGCCATCCTGCCGGCCATCCTCGTGCTGGTCTTCGGGGGCATCTACCTGTGGGATCGCAGCCAGGGCGGCTACAGGATCGTCGAGCTCGATACCCCCGCCGGCGAGGGCGGAGGCCTGGTGGGATCGGGAGTCGAGACCCCCGAGGAAGCTCCCGAGTAGACCGGGCTCTCGCCTCGCAACGCTTGCTAGCGCCCGCCGCTCACTCCCGCGGCGGGCGCTCGACGTACCGAAGGGATAGTCACCCATGCGCGTCTTCATCGCCGCTGATATCGAGGGCGTCACCTCCATGGTGAGTTGGAAGGACCAGTCCGATTTCGCCGCCGGACGCTGGATGACCCAGGACGTCAACGCCGCCGTCGCCGGAGCCTTCGACGGCGGCGCCACCCATGTATGCGTCCGGGATAGCCATGGCCCGGCCCGCAGCATCATCCCCGAGGAGCTGGACGAGCGCGCCGACCTGTGCCGAGGCTGGGGCGATGAGCACACTATGGTCGAGGGTGTGGAGGATGGCTTCGATGCCCTGATGCTCATCGGCTGGCACGCCCGGTACGGCACCGAGGCGGGCATCATGGCCCATAGCTGGTCGGGCTTCATCCGGAATGTATGGATCAACGGCGTGGAGATGGGGGAGGTGGGACTCGCGGCCGTCATCGCCGGCGCCGCGGGCGTTCCCGTGGTCATGGTCTCGGGTGATGACCGGCTTGCCGAGGAGACCCAGGCCCTCGTTCCCGGTGTGCGGGTCGCCATCGTGAAGTACGGCGCCA
>WJIW01000397.1 GCA_014730065.1 Armatimonadia bacterium
CTGCAGAGGCGTACCCTCGTCATCGGCGGAGATTCGGGCACTCGCCTCCCAGCCGCCCACGTTCTGGGTCACCTTCAGGAGCAACGCGTTCCAGCCTTCGTGGAGCGAGATCTGGACCTGGTCCTCGAAATCGCTGATCGGGCGGTGGGTGTTGTTGTCGTGGACGACTTCTCCGTTGAGCCAAGCCTTCACACCATCGTCGGAGCCGATCTCCAGTACGGCCGATGGGATGTCCTCGGGTGCGTGGATGCGTGCGGCCAGGTAGGCCACCTGATCGGGGCCGCCGCCGAGAGCCTCGGCCAGGTTGACGCGCCATGGGCGGGCCCCGCCCAGATGCCACTGCTCCAGATCGGTGCCATCGAACAGAACGACGGCGCCGGTCGGCGCTTCAGCACCCAGAGTGGGCGATAGCTCCAGGAACCTGGCCATCTCGAAGTCACCGGCGTCGACGGCTCCGGCGAACACGCCGTCCTCGACGGCGCTCCCGTCCTCGAAGGTGAGGACACCGTCCACGACCGAGCCCCGCACTACCGCGTGAGGATCGCATCGTTCCTCGAGGGTTGGCAGCAGGTTGGCTTGGTAGCCCTCATCGCCCCAGCAGATGATCTCGGCGAAGATCGGCTCTTCCCCGTGCGTGGTTTGGACCGTGCCGCGGTAGTCCCCGACGAAGGGGTCGGGCAGGTCCTCGATAGTCTGCTGGCACGCCGCTGGCATGGCCATGAGGGCAGCGAGCAAGGCCCAAAGTCGCATGATGATCGTCTCCCATCAGGTGCGCGTGCCCCTTGCGGGGTGGCGCGCGGTATGGATACCAGGTCGATGCTGAGCACACCTTCCTCGAGCGGGCCGCTCGCATCGAGAGAAGGTCTCCTCCTCATAGACGGGAAGTGACTCCTGGGCGTTTCGACATGGGCCCGAGCCCGAGAGGATGACGAGCCCCTCATGAACGAGCCGAGTATCGTTGGCGGCCTCAAGATCGGTATACAGAGCTTCACCTTCCGCACCTTCAGCATGGAGCGGTGCGTGGCATCGGTGGCCGAGCTAGGGGTCAGCTTCATAGAGTTCTGCGGCGTCCACATCAAGGTCGACGCTCCCCAGGCCGAGCGGAACACCGTGCAGTCGGTTCTGGCCCGGTACGACGTGGTGTGCAACGCCTACGGCGTGGAGGCACTCACCGATGACGAGTCCGCTAACCGAGTGAAGTTCGACTTCGCCAAGGAGTGGGGCGTGGACGTGCTGACCGCCGACCCCACCCCCGAGAGCTTCGACTGCCTGGACAAGCTAGTCGACGAGTACGACATCAGAGTCGCCATCCACAACCACGGACCCGGCCATCGCTGGGCCAAATACGAGGACATCGCCGAGGCCATCAAGGACCACGACCCGCGCATCGGGTACTGCGTGGATACGGGCCATTTTCTGCGGGTCGAAGGCCAGCACCCTTGCGAGATCCTCGAGGCGGCGGGGGACCGGCTCCACGGCGTGCACCTCAAGAGCATGGACATCGAGAGCCGGGAGTATCCCCTCGGCGCAGGCGCCTTGGACCTGAAGAAGACATTGGAAACGCTTCAGCAGGTCAGCTTCACCGGGCCGATCTCCATCGAGTACGAAGAGGATCCCGAGGACCCGAGGCCCGAGTTGGGGAAAAGCCTGGACTTGATCCGCAATCTGCTCGCCTAGCCGACACTGGCCAGCGAGAGACGAGCCGACCACATCCAAATGCGACCAGACAGGAGGGAGCACGTTGAAAGAGCTTAACGTGGCACTCATCGGCTGCGGCTTCATGGGCAAAGCCCATAGCAACGCATGGCGCAGCGTGAGGCTGTTTTTCCCGGAGGCCGCGGCCTATCCGCGCCTGAAGGTGATCTGTGGCGCCCCCGAGGAGGACGTTCAGGCGTATGCCGACACCTACGGGTGGGAGGAGGCCGCCAATGACTGGGCGGCCACCGTGGCCCGTGATGACATCGACATCGTCGACATCGTCACACCGGGCAAGCTCCATGCTCCCATCGCCATGGCCGCCGCCGAGTCCGGCAAGGCCATCTCCTGTGAGAAGCCTCTGGCCAATACGCTGGAGGATGCCGAGAAGATGGTCGAGGCCGCGGAGAAGGCCGGTGTCATCAACCTGGCCTCCTTCAACTACCGCCGGGTGCCGGCCATCGCCTTGGCCAAACAGCTCATCGAGGAGGGCTTCCTCGGCCGGGTCTTCCACTGGCGGGCCCAGTACCTCCAGGACTGGATCGTGGACCCCTCCTTCCCCCTGGTGTGGCGACTGCAGAAGTCCGAGGCGGGGAGTGGCGCACTGGGAGACATCGGCGCCCACATCACCGATCTCGCTTACTACCTCTGCGGACCGGTCACCGAGGTCACGGGCCATATGGAGACCTTCATCAAGGAGCGGCCCGTCCTCGCCGATGTCACCGGCGGCCTCAGCGCCAAAGCCGGCCAGGGCATGGGCAAGGTGGATGTGGACGACGCATCCATCTGGCTCGCCAAGTTCGACAATGGTGCCATCGGTACCTTCGAGGCCACTCGCTTCGCCCCCGGCGGCCTGAACAAGAACTGCTGGGAGATCAACGGCGAGCACGGCTCCATCCGCTTCAACCTGGAGCGCCTGACCGAGCTGGAGGTCTTCTCTCGCAAGGACCCCGCATACGTCCAGGGCTGGAAGACCATCCAGGTGAGCCAGGAGGACCAACCGTACATGTCCGCCTATTGGCCGGGCGGCCACCACATCGGCTGGGAGCATAGCTTCGTCAACAGCGTTCACGACCTCCTCGAGGCCGTGGCCAACGAGACGGAGATGCGCCCCACATTCCGGGACGGCCTGTACGTCCAGAAGGTCCTGGCCGCCGTGGAAGCCTCGAACGAGTCCCGCCAATGGGAGCGGGTCGTGTAGCGGACGATGGTCGGTCCCTAGCAGCGGGCCCGGGCTCGCTGGCGAGGACCGAATACGGTGGGCCTGTGCCCGCCGACGATGATGCAGGACCAGCACCACACGGAGGAGGCATCGCATTCGATGAAAGTCGGAGTCTTCACGGTACTCTTCGCCGACAGGTCGCTCGAAGATACCCTCAAGTACGTCAAGTCCCTCGGCTGCGGCATGGTCGAGATCGGCACCGGCGGCTACCCCGGCAACCCCCATTGCCCGGTGGATGAGCTCCTGGGCAGCGGTTCCGCCGCCGCCGACTACAAGAAGAAGATCGAGGACGCGGGGCTGGAGATCAGCGCGCTCTCGTGCCACGGCAACCCGATCCACCCCAACGACGCGGTAGCCAAGGAGCACCACGACGCCTGGCGCAAGACCCTCCAGCTCGCCGAGAAGCTGGGCGTGCCGCGGGTCGTCAACTTCTCGGGCTGCCCCGGCGGCCCCGGCGGTGGGACCGATCCCATCTGGGTCACCGCGCCCTGGCCCGACGACTTCGAGAAGATCCTCGACTGGCAGTGGGAGGAGAAGGTCATCCCGTACTGGCAGGAGGAGGTCAAGGCGGCGGCCAACCACGGCGTCAAGCAGATCGGCTTCGAGATGCACCCCAACTTCGTGGTCTACAACCCCGAGACTCTCCTCAAGCTCCGGGCGGCCGCGGGCGACGCCATCGGCGCGAACTTCGACCCCAGCCATCTGTTCTGGCAGGGCATGGACCCCATCGCTTCCCTGCGGGAGCTGAAGGACTGTATCTGGCACGTCCACGCCAAGGACACCAAGGTCTGCCCCTACAACGCGCCCATCAACGGCACCCTGGATACCAAGCCCTATACCGATGAGATCAACCGGGGCTGGATCTTCCGCACGGTGGGCTATGGCCACGACCTGGCCTGGTGGAAGGACTTCGTCTCCAACCTGCGGCTCATCGACTACGACCTGGTGCTCTCCATCGAGCACGAGGACAGCCTCATGTCGCCCCAGGAGGGCTTCGAGAAGGCCGTCAAGCTCCTGCTCGACGCCGTGGTCACCGAGCCCGCCGGTGAGGCTTACTGGGCGTAGATCACGCCGGCATCATCCCCCGGCCCTGACATCCCTCTCCCGTCGCCACCGGCGATGGGAGAGGCTAGGTGAGGGCAGCCAGCGAGCGCGGCTCGCTGGAGTACGAGTAACCTACACCATTCCAAAGGCTCAGGGGCTCACCATCGGGGCTGCCGGCCCTGACATCCCTCTCCCGTCGCCACCGGCGATGGGAGAGGCTAGGTGAGGGCAGCCAGCGAGCGCGGCTCGCTGGAGTACGAATAGCCTACACCCCGCGTGACGCGGGGGCAGCCGGCGCTTGGGCCGGACAAGGACGCGTTACCCACCTATCTCGGCTGCCGCTCCGGATCGGGCGTCTCCGCCGGCATCGCGCCTACTCCTTGGGAGAGATCACCAGCACCCGCTCTCGGCCCTCGCCCTCGCTGTACGTGTAAATGTCCGGGTCCTCCGAGAGAGCCAGATGGACGACCCGCCGCTCGAAGGCCGACAGGGAGTCCAGCACCGCTTCCTTGCCCGAGGAGCGAACCTCGTCGGCGATCTGCTTCGCCTTCTCCGTCAGGCTGTCGCTGCGCCGATCCCGGTAACCCTCGGCATCAACGATCAGCCGCACGTCGGACTCGGTCTCCCGGTGGAACAGAGCCGCGGCGATGAGCTGGAGCGCCTGAAGCGTCTCGCCCCGGCGCCCGATCAGTATCCCGATGTCCGCCCCCGCCATGTCGATGATGATCTGCTCGTCGGACTCCTCGGCCACCGTCGCCATGGCGGCCAAGCCCATCAGATCCACCAACTGTTGTACGACCTTGCGGGCCTCCTCACCGAGCCCCGCCGTCTCCGCTTTGGACATAGGTGTCTCCTCGTCGTATGAAGGCGCGGCGGGCGGAATACCCGCCGCCGCCGTTAGGATGTTTTCGCCTTGGACTGCCGCGCCTGCCTGCGCTTCTCCTTGCGGCGGGCCCGCCGCTCATCGCGTTCGGATCGCCTGCCGTCGCCATTGCTGTCCGCGTCGGCAGCCTCATCGAGCTCCGCCTGCGAGTCCTCGTCCTCGGCTTCATCGACCGACTCGCCCTCGGCCTCCTGATCGGCCTTGGCCGCTTCGGCCTGTTGCTGGGCCTGCTCCAGAGCTGGGGCCAGGAGCCGCTCCAGGAACCCCTTGGGACGCTCGGGCTCCACATCGATCTCCTCGCCCAACCGCTCGACGGCCCCCGACTCCTTCTCGGGCTTACCATCGGTCTTCCCATCGCCCTTGTCATCGGCCTTCCCGGACTTCTCCAGCTCTTTGCGGGAGGGCCGCTTGGGTTTGACCTTCAGCTCATCGGGCATGGCGTCGACGATGGCCTGGTCGCCGCCCGTCCTCTCCCACTGGTAGTTGAGCCAGAGCGACTGCACGGTGGAGAAGATCAGGAACACGGTCCAATACAGGATGAAGCCCGACGCCACCGACTGCATGAAGAAGAAGAACATGATCGGCATGATCATCATCATCATCTTCTGCGTCTGCTGTTGCTGGGGGTCGGCGGAGGCGGGCTGAGGTTGCAGCTTGGTGGAGAGGAAGAAGGCGCCCACGTAGATCACGAGCAGGATCATGTCGGGACGGGCCAGGTTACCGATCCACAGGAACTCCCCCTGCTGGAGTGGGTAGGCGTAGAGCCGCACCGCCTGGTACACGGGGATCAGAATGGCCATGGAGATGATCATGGGCAGGCAGCCCGACTTCATGGAGATGTCGTACTTCCGCATCAGCTCCTGCTGCTCGCGCATGACCTTGAGCTGATCGTCCTTGTGCTTCTCCTTCAGGTCGGCGATCAGGGGCTGGATCATCTTCATCTTGGCGCCCATGGTCTTGGACGCCCTTGAGCTCCAGCCCGTCAGGGGCCACACCAGGACCTTGACCATGAACCCCAGCAGCATAACGCCCGCGGCGTAGGCGTACTCGGGATGGCTCTCGGGGTCGAACAGGCCGACTAGGAAGGCCAGGAACTTGTACCGCACATCATGCTGGTTGTACGGATCCAGCTCCTCACCGGCGATGACGGCCGCGGGGTGCTTGTCGTTCCGGTTGCCCACGTTCTCGTGGTCCCAGATGGCCCGGTTGTAGTCGAAGGTGATGCCGCCCAGGAGCTTCTTGAAGCGCTTCTCATCGTCCAGGTAGTCCTTGTAGATGCGGGCGGCGTGATAGGTGGCGTGGGCGGCGTAGGGGCTGCCCTTCTGCTCCTTGGCGAACTTCTCATACTCCTCGGCCGCTTTGCGATAATCGGCCTCGCTAGCGGCATCCTGCTCCAGGAGCACGGCGATCTTGAGCCGGTCGAAGTCGGCCTTTTCCGCCTTGGGGTCGGCCTCGATGCGGGCCTGAAGGGCTCGGATCTGGTCATCGACGGGAGCCGTGGTGTCGATGCCATCGCCGTCCTCGGCCTCCAGGAGCGCCTCCCGCTGCTCGAGCTGCTGGGAGTCTTGCGCGTTCTTGGTCCACATGTACATGAGGATGAACCAGGGGATCATGAGCAGTAGCATCATGATGCGCTGGCGCTTGAGCTGGGCATCCCGTTGGGGATCGGTGCTCATTCGTATGGCTCCCCTTCCCTCTCGTCCGCATCGGCTGCGCTGGGTGGAACCGGATCGTAGCCGCCTTCCGAGAAGGGATTACAGCGTAGGATCCTCTTGACTGCCATCATACTGCCCCGCAGGGCTCCATGCACCTCGATCGCCTCGATGGCGTAGCGGGAGCAGCTTGGCTGGAACCGACACGACGGCGGGATCACTCGGCTCAATGTCATCTGGTAGACCCTTATCGGCCAGATGAGCAGGCCCCGCGAGATCCGTCGCCAAGCCGATGGCCGCTCCGAATCAGCCCTCTCCGGTCCATTGCTGCTTCCTGGGCCGGTCGAGGAGCTTGGCTTTCCGGAGCTGGCGGGTGAAGGCTTCATAGATGCTCTCGAAGTCCATGGTGGCCGCCCGGTGGTTGGCCCGGAACACCATGTCCGCGGGCTCGGCCTCGGGATGGATCTCCCGCCTGGCGATCTCCCGAATACGCCGCCGGACCTTGTTGCGCACCACGGCCCCGCCGACCCTCCGGCTAGCCACCACACAGAGCCGGGAGACCGGGGTCGCGCCCGGCTTGACCTTCAGGACGCCCGCGGGCCCGCCGAAGTGACGCCCGCCGCGGAGCACGTTCCGGATCTCCGATCCGCGGCAGAGGCGCCCCAGATGCGTCTGGCCCGTGGGCGCGGAGGTCACTAGACGGCCATCTTCTTACGGCCACGGGCGCGGCGGCGCCTGACGACTCGGCGCCCGGCCGGGCTGGACATTCGGGCACGGAATCCGTGTTTGCGGTACCGCCTTCGGTTCTTGGGCTGGTAGGTGCGTTTCATATCTTCGATTACCTCCGGGACGCTCGCGGACCCGTCCGCGGGGCCCTCTCGAGGTCGGTTGCCGGTATGGTGGGTGGTACACACGAATCAGGCGCCCGCCCAAGGCGGTCGCCAGGTGAGGGAGGATTGTAGCACAGGGCGAGTGGGGTCGCAAGCGAAGCAATGGTATGCGGGTCTTGACTCAGGTGGCGGGTATGGCTAGAATTGGAGGCCGTGCTGCGGGATAGTCTAATGGCAGGACGCTGGGTTCTGGCCCCAGTAGTCTAGGTTCGAATCCTAGTCCCGCAGCCAATCTTCCACCCTCCCTCCTCCTATTATCACACCGACCTTGAGCACCCCGTAGGGGCGCTGCTTGCTGCGCCCGAGTGCCGCCCTCCACCCGCGTTCCTGAGCCTGCCGAAGGGCGCGGATGTCCTACCGCCCTCCCCTCGTAGCGACTCGTGGGGCGTAGCGCCGTACACGCGAAGCCCCAAGCCCGACCCGGGCGAAGCCGGGAGCCTGCCGAAGCGCGGGGACGAGTACGCAAGGGCGCTGCTTGCTGCGCGCTACCTTGCTCCGTCCGGTCACCCGTTCGGGCTCAATATGCCCCATGAAGGAGGGGCCGTGTTCTCTGCACACTACTGCCTCGATCCGACGTCGGAGCCGGTCGGGCTTCGCGGCCCTGCGCACATTTCTCGCAACCTGGCGCGAGGCTGCGGGTTGGGCCGGATGGGGGACGAGTTACCGATCCGCAAGGCTGAGTACGTAGTTGATGAGATGCTCGATAGGCAGGAACGTGAGTTCGGGGTCCCTCCGCATCTCAGCAGCGCGAAGCCGGGCGAGGCAGCCCGCGACCTTCGGTTTGCAGTAGCTACGCCGCATCTTCTTGGCGAATCCCTTGACCGCCGACACCGCGCCCCGGTCGCCGGCCTCATAGGCCATCCACTTCTCGCGCAACGCCTGCTCAGCACTGATAGGGTCGGGCGCACCGTTCACTTCATGGCTCTGCTGCGTGAGCCAAGCGTCAAAAACAAGCTCAAGCGGGAAGTTAGCCTGCTCGAACTCGGGGTGCCAAGGGATAACGGCGTGGGCAGGTCTCTCCGCCACTAGATCATCGAGGGGATACCTGCGCACTCCTAGGCGTTCCAGCGCCTCGACGGCCTTCTTCGCCCCCGAGTCTTCACCGTCAAGGCTGACCAAAACTGCCTGATCCGCCTCCATTGCCCGCGTCACGAAGCGACCGATCAGTTCATCGCTGGGCCGGTGGGCGCCGCACATATCGACTATCTCAACTCCCCTGGCTCGTAGGTCGATGCCCCACTCGCGGCAGGTCTCCTCGATGAACGTGATCTCAGTGCGACCTTCGAGGAGCCACCAGACACGGGTACCTGTATCGAGACGATAGTTTTCCATGACGCGCGCCTTGGTCAGAGCGTCATCGTAGTCCACCGCCTCGCGTGGCATGCCTAGGAGGTGCTGCTTGAGCTCCGGATGCGCGCCCAGGTCATCAATGTTAGGCACCCACTCATCTGTCACATCCATCAGGAACCGGCGCAGCATCTCCGCTACCTCGTAGAAGTCCCACGCCAAACGCGCAGTCCCCCGGAGGCCACCCATGTTGCGGTGCCCGGCCGAGCGCAGAAGCCTCCAAATGGAGCGACAGGGATCGACCATGGACCCTTCGTGGGCCAGGGTCTCGTACAGGTCAGTGACGTCAGGTACGCTCCAGCCACTCGACGCCAGTAGGTCCCGTCTGTCGACCGATGCTTGCCAGGTCTCCCAGTCAACGGAAGGCTCGGAGCCGCACCTTAGGACCACCCGCTCTCGGACTCGGGGCAGGTATAGGTCCTCGATCCGGACCACGAGTTCCAGTACGCGCGCCCAATGTAGTGCCCGCGTCCGCAGCGCATCTTGAGCGTGTGCATACCGTGCCACGAGGTGCTCCCTGTAGGTGGACCACCACTTTTCGTCAGGGCACGCCAGCGCAGTGAAGCACTGCGTGCGTGTACGCTCCACCTCCCGAAGCTAAAACACTTGGTACGGATGGTAGATGCGCCAGATTGCTGGGGCCGGGCCCACGACATGCGACAGGTCGGGTTCTACCTGGTTTGGGTACAGATGGTTCGCCTCACGTACGGTCTCGCGCAGCCAGTCTGGCGTGTACCACCAGCCCTGCGCCCGCCACCTGGTCTCACACCGCCCGTCGGCTTCCTGGCTTCTGCACTCCTCTCCGATGGTGGGGGCTACGCAGTTGATCGCCGGGTGCAGGTAGCCGGCACAGCGCAGCTCGTCGAGATGCCTCGTGGACCACTGGCCTAGTCCCCGCTCGCGCGCATGGGTGATGAAGCCTTGTGGGGCCAAGAGATCAGGCTGAGGATGGGGCTTAGACACCAGAACCTCGACTATCCGTCGATGAGTGTCCTGCAGGTCTGCGTCAACGTTCACGGCGGTGTCAGCACCCCCTTCTCCTCCTCGGCCGCACGCTCCAGGTTGAGCGCGAGCAGTCGCTCCAGCAACTCCTCGTCGCTGATGTCCTCGGGCCAGCCATAGGCGTCGAGCACCGCTCGATCGAGGTCCTTGTGCAGGTTGTCGAGCCACGTCGGCCGCTTGTTGTAGAGCTTGGTCATGGTCAGCTTTGGGTCGTTATCGAGGGCCGACTGCCGCATCTCGTGCAGGGCTTTCGCTGCCTGAGCGATGGCTTCGCGCTGCTCCTCGGTCGGCGTGGGGAATGGGAAGGTCTCAAAGCAGTTCGTCGAGCTATAGCGTGGCCGGTCCTCCAGGGCGCCGCAGATGCCCAGGGTCCAGAGTTCGTGAGGCCGCGAATGCAGCACACCCATGAAGTAGTCGTCCTCGCGGCCGAACACCATCAACGCATGGTCGGGTAGGACCGTACGGGGGACCCAGGCGAACAGGCGGTGCTTCGCCACAATCGTCGTCCCGAGAAACCGTTGTAGTGGCGCGAGCGCCGCTCTCATTGCTGGGTGCAC
>WJIW01000045.1 GCA_014730065.1 Armatimonadia bacterium
ACCCCATGGAGTGGGCCGAGGCCGTGTCCGGACCCCTGGGACCCATCTTCACCGAGATCGACAAGGTAATCGTGGGTCAGCGGAAGCTCGTGGAGCGAATGCTCATTGCCCTGCTGACCGAGGGCCACGTGCTTCTCGAGGGCGTGCCGGGGCTGGCCAAGACCTTGGCCGTTCGCACCCTGGCCCAGACCATCGAGGCGAGCTTCGGCCGGGTGCAGTTCACACCCGACCTCCTCCCGTCGGACCTGATCGGCACCAATGTATTCGACCAGCGCACGGGCGAGTTCCGGCCCCACCGAGGCCCCATCTTCGCGAACATCATCCTGGCCGATGAGATCAACCGAGCCCCGGCCAAGGTGCAGTCTGCGCTCCTGGAGGCGATGCAGGAGCGGCGGGTCACCTTGGCGGGCACCACCCACTCGCTCCCCGAGCCCTTCATCGTGCTCGCGACCCAGAACCCCATCGAGCAGGAGGGCACATATCCCCTGCCCGAGGCGCAGGTCGACCGGTTCATGTTCAAAACCGTGGTCAGCTATCCGACCATGGCCGAGGAGCGGACCATCGTACGGCGCATGATCGGCCATGACGAGCCCCAGGCGAGCCCCGTCATGACCCTCGCTGAGATCGATCAGGCCAAGCGTACCGTCGTCGAGGTCCGCATCGAGGACCGGGTGCTCGATTACATGGTTCGGCTCGTCCACGCCACCCGCATGGCCGGCGGCTCCAGAGACACGGGCAGCCGCTGGGTCGAGTACGGCGCGTCACCCCGGGCTTCGATCTGGATGGCCAAGGGTGCCCGGGCGAGAGCCTTCCTGTGTGGTCGAGACTACGTGATCCCCGAGGACGTCAAAGACATCGCCGCCGACGTGCTGCGCCACCGGGTGATCACCACCTTCGAGGCCCAGGCCGAAGGAGTCGACTCCATGGCCGTTGTGGCCAACGTCCTCAGCAGTGTGCCCGTTCCGTGATGGAGGTCCTGCGGTTCCATGATCGATCCCCGTACCGACCGAGATGAAGCGGCGGCCGTGGCCGAGGTTATGGCCCGGGTGCGGCGGATCGAGATCGTTGCCCGTCAGCTCGTCGAGACCCTGTTCGCGGGCCAGTACCAAAGCGCGTTTCGCGGTCGCGGCCTGGAGTTCGCCGAGGTGAGGGAGTACGACGAGAGCGATGACCATCGCTCCATCGACTGGAACGTAACCGCTCGCACCGGCGACCTTCATGTCCGCCGGTACGAGGAGGAGCGCGAGCTGAGCACCATGCTGCTGGTCGACGTCAGCGGCAGCCAGGCCTTCGGCACCGGTGAGCTGCTCAAGCGCGACCTGGCGGCGAACGTCTGCGCCTTGGTGGCCTTCGCGGCCCTCCGGAACAACGACAAGGTCGGCGCCGTGCTCTTCTCCAACACCGTGGAGCACTTCATGGCCCCCCGCAAGGGCCGCAATCACGCCCTGCACCTCATCCGCGACGTGCTCTTCGTGCAGCCCACCTCGGTGGGCACGGATCTGGCCGGGGCTCTTCGGTTCGTGACTCGCGCCGTCCGGAAGCGCTCGGTGCTCTTCGTGCTCAGTGACTTCCTGGCCCCCGACTACGAGAAGGAGCTGCGGATCGCCGCCGCCCGTCATGACGTCATCTGCGCCGTGACCCACGACCCCATGGAGACGACACTCCCCGAGGGGCTGGGCCTGGTGGCCGCCCGCGATCCCGAGACGGGGGCCGAGTGCCTCGTGGACACGGACAATCCCGCCGTGCGCGAGGCCTACACCAAGGCCCGGGCCGACCGGCTGCCCACCCTAACTAGCCACCTTACGGCCTGTGGCGCCGATCCCGTGGTCTTGTCCACAGATGACGACATGCTGTCCCCCTTGGCCCGGCTGTTCCGCCTTAGGGCCCTGCGCGGAGGAAGGCGGAGGGCGGGTTGAGGATCGAAGCCACGAGACGACCGAGGCCGCGCCCGCCTCTACTGGCTCCCGTCAACCGACCCCGCCGCCGGTGGCTTGCCCTGGTGGCGCTTCTCCTGGCGGCATCGTGCCTGGCCCAGCAGCCGCCGGGCGACCCCAGCTCCGAGGGCGCCCCCACCCCACCGCCGCCCCAGGTGGTGGAGCAGCTACATGACGTCCGTCCGCCGGTGCCCTTCGACCCTTACTGGCGGCCCGTGGATTACGCCGTGGTGGCCGGAGCGACGCTGCTCATCCTCGCGCTGGCTCTTCTGCTGGTACGGGCCCGAAGGCGTCCCGAGGAGGAGCCCCAGCCGCCGCTTGGGCCGCCGGCCCATCAGGTGGCCCTCGAGAAGCTGCGAGCCCTCCGCGCCCGCCAGCTCTACGGGTCGGGACGGGACGGGCATCTCATCCTCGCCGGTGAAGTACCCAAGGTTCTCAAGGAGTACCTGGATGAGGCCCATGGGCCCGAATACGTGTACCGGACCACCCGCGAGACCCACCGAGGCCTCTCGGAGGGGTATCCGAGCGAGCTGGTCCAGCGGGCGACGTGGCTGCTGTTGGTCTGCGACCGGGTGAAGTTCGCCGGCAGACCAGGCTTCGACAATGACCCCATCGACGAGGCCGAGGACATCGTGCGCGGTCTCCATCACTCGGAAGCCAGGGGGGAGTCGTCTTGAGGCTCGCGGCCCCCTTGGCACTGGTCTTGCTGGTGGGCATCATCTGGTTGGTGATCGCCCGGAATCGCTGGCGACGTGAGGAGCCCGCCCTGGCCCTTCCATCCTGGGGCGCGGCCATGCCGAGCAGCCTGCGCGCCCGGATCGCCCCCATGGCCTGGCCGGTTCGGGCGGCCTGCATCGCGGCGCTGATCCTGGCCCTCGCCCGCCCTCAGTGGGGTTTCGAGGAGACCAGCGCCACCTACCGGGGCATCGACATCATGGTCGCCCTGGATGTGAGCAATAGCATGTGGGCCGACGATATCCAGCCCGACCGCATGACGGCGGCCAAGGAGGTCACCCAACGGTTCGTGGCGGGACTGGAAGAGGACCGCGTCGGGCTGGTGCTCTTCTCGGGCGAGGCCCTCACCTACAGCCCCCTCACCACCGACCTGGAGGCGGTCGGCGATCTGGTCGAGCGCGTCGAGGTCCAGATGGTCCTGCCCTCGGGAACCAACATGGAAGCCGCGCTCCTCTCCGCCGCCGCCCGCTTCGACTTCGAGCAGCAGCGCACCCGGGTCGTCATCCTGGTCACCGACGGCGAGCAGACGGTGCCCGGCTACCCCGTGGAGGTGGGCGCCCGAGCGTGTGAGGCCAAGCACGTGCGTGTCTACACCATCGGTGTGGGCCGGCCCGAGGGGGCCTTCATCCGGCTCCCACCCTCGCAAGGTGGCGACATCCTGCGCGACCCCTTCGGCCAGCCCATCCGCACCAAGCTGGACGAGGTGACCCTCCAGGAGATCGCCCGGGTCACGGGGGGGCAATACTGGCGGGCCGAGACGGCCGGTCAGCTTCAGGAGATATTCGACACCATCGCCCAGCTCGAGAAGGGCGAGCTCAAGGTCAGCCGCCGGGTGCGGTACGAGGAGCGGATGGAGCTCCTTATCTGGCCGGCGGCTGTGCTGCTTCTGCTCGATGGCCTGATCTTCGGCGCGTGGTGCCGGCGAACGGTCTAGCGGCAAGAGGGGAGGCACGACATGACACTGGGCAATCCGTGGGCACTGGCTCTCATTGCGCCCGTGGCCCTCGTCGCGTACCTCCTGGCTCGCAGCGCACGCCTGGCCGAGGAGCGGCGGGCGAGGCTCGCCACCATGACGCTCCTCCGGCGACAGGCCGCCGCCGGTGAGTCGTGGCGCGCGCCCACGCGCCTATGGCTCTATGGACTGGCGGCCTGCCTCGTGGTCGTGGCTCTGGCCCGGCCCCAGGGGGGCTCGGAGGGTAGTGAGGTGGCCGGCGTCGGCGCCGACATCTTGCTGATCATCGATGTGTCGAACTCCATGGCCGTGAGGGACGTGGAGCCGACGCGCTTCGCCCAGGCCATGTACGCCGCCGCCGCGGTGCTCGACCGCGTCTCGCCCCTGGATCGAGTGGGCCTGGCGGCCTTCGCCGACGCGGGCCAGCTCGAGTGCCCCCTGACCACCGACCTCGACGTGCTCCTGGACCGCCTGACCCAGCTCGACACCGGCGGCATCGGCGAGGGCTCGAGCGACCTTTACCAGGCCATCGACCTGGCGGCCGAGCAGTTCCCCCAGCCGGCGGAGCCGGGCCTGGCCATCATCATCTCCGACGGCGAGGACCTGCTCAAGCAGGTCGACGACGCCACCGTGGACCGGCTCGCGCAGACCGGAGTAGTGGCGGTGACCATCGGCGTCGGCACCCAGCGGGGCGGCCGGGTGCCCAACCCCATCGGGGGCGGGCGGAGCTTCGGTGACTTGATCTGGAGAGGCCAGCCCGTCACAAGCTCCCTCGAGGAGGGCACATTGAGGCAGATCGCCGATGCGACCGGCGGCGAGTACCTCCGGCTTGCCGACCTGGGCACCGACGAGGCCGTGGAAGCGGCCCTGAGCCATCGGGCCGGCGTGGGACGGGACGCCGACAAGGTGCTTCGGCGGAGAGATCGGGTGCCAAAGGAGTGGTTCCAGGTGCCCCTCGGCCTGGCCGTGCTCCTGCTGCTGGCCGACGCCGTGGTGGCATCCATACCCCCGCGATGGATCCCCGATCTGCGCGGGCGCCGGGGCCGCAGTGGACCGTTCCTGGTGAGGAGGGATTGAGCCCATGACCATGCCAGTCGACCGCCCACAGCCCCTTCTGCTCGGGCTCGTGCTGCTCGCCACCGTGCCCTTCGGCCTGTTCGGCGGGCGAGCCGACGACGCCGACGAGCAAGGCCGCCAAGCGTACGAGGCCGAGGATTACGGCGCCGCGGCCCGGGCCTTCGAGAGCGCTCTGTCGGACTACCCAGGCGCGGCAGCGCTGCAACATAACAATGCGTCGAGCCTGTACAAGCAGGAGGAGTTCGACGACGCCCAGGCCGCCTACGAGCGCGCCGCCGAGCTCGCCACCGAGGCCGAAGACCAGGCCTTGGCCGAGCGCTCGCACTTCGGAGCCGGGAACGCCCACTTCAGGCAAGGCGAGTACCAGGAGGCCATCGACGCCTACGACCGAGCCCTGGAGATCGATCCCGAGGACGTGGAGGCTCAGGAGAACAAGGAGCTGGCCGAGCGCATGCTGCAACAGCAGCAGCAACAGGAGCCAGAGGAGAGTGACGAGGGCGAGGAGGGTGACGAGCCGCAGGAGGATGAGGGCGACTCGGGAGAGGGCGAAGGGGAGCAGCCCCCGCCGTCGCGAGGCGGACCCGGGACCAGCCAGCGGATCCCGCCCCCACCGCCCGGAATCGACTATCCCCCCATGCCCGAGCGCCAGGCCGACGACCTACTCGACACCCAGCGGCGCCGGGAGCGCATGGGATCGGCGACCATGGACCCCGGCGGCGACCAGTTCCTTTCGGAGCTGGAGCGGATGCTGGGCGGCGATCTCGATGGCGACGGGCGAGGGCCCGAGAAGCCTCCTTGGTAGGGTTCGGTACCCGCTATTCCATGAGCCGCTCGATCGCCTCGGCGACGCGCTGCCTGTGCTCGTAGATCGGCGCCGGATCGCTCGCAAACTCCGTCATGCTCTCGGTGATGTCCTCGGGAATCTCCAGTAGGGCGAGGGCCTCGGCATCGCCGGCCTCCGTCGCCAGCCGCTCCAGTAGCCGCAGGTACTCGTAGTCCTCGATGCCGTCCCGTAGCATCTCCCACCGCAGGGAGTTGACGGGGCCCGTGAGGTACTTGGTCTCGGTATCCGATGGGTCGCGGTTGGGCGGGTAGAGGAAGCGGCCGTCGCCATTGCCCCAGTAGCCGACCTGGCCCGGCGCGTAACTGTAGCCCGATACGTAGCTCATGGGGTCCTCCCAGGGGTTCTGGGGCTCTTCGGGATACGCCGCACTCGAGGTCCAGTAGTTGCTCTGCCAAACAAGCAGCCCCTCGACGCCATGCTTGTAGGTTTGCCACGACCAAACCCGCAGCTCCGTGGCAGGGTGATCTATGAAGAGGGTGACCCAAGGCGCCTTGGGACCGGTGCACACGTACCACCAGAAGGTATCGCCGGCGTCCATGCGCTCCTCGGCCCGGTAGGGCTGGAAGCTCGCCGTGAGGGGACACCAGATGTCCACATGGCCGACCAGCTCATCCTCGACCTGCTCTGTCAGCATCCGCCTCAGGCCCGGCGCGTGCCGGTCCAGCCGCTCCATGCCATCGATGACGAAGTCGTAGTCCTTGGGGTCGGGCTCATCGAACCAGTACACGTATGCCTCGTCCAGCCAGCCCTTTTCCTCCAGGTGACTCTGCAGCGCCCCCGCGTACTCCCCGAAGACCTGCTCGTACTCGGGCGTGCCGGCCATGTAGCCGCCCAGCTCCCCCGCTCGGCGTGAGTGGAAGGTGCCTGATCCCATGCCGTGCACCGGCAGGCGGAAGGAGTTGAAGCCGAGGCCGTCGAGATACTCCTCCGCCGCCCGGTCCCACTGCTCGAAGTCCAGCACGGGCTCGGGCACGGCGGCACCGGGCTCGAAGCCCGGGTCGGCCAGAAGATTCTCGCCTCCGGGCACGCCCAGGAAGATGTCATCGAACCAAGCGGTGCCCGTCGCCTCACCAGCCTCGCTCCAGGGGGCGGGCCGAAGGGTCAGCTCCACGGCGACGGCATGCTCCACCAGCTCGCTCGCCGCGATCCGATGCTGCTCACGGCGCCACTCGGTGCTGCCCTCTCGAAGGATGTCGATGTTGTGATGGGGGATCCAGGAGCCGGATGGGTCCACGGAGCCGATGGTGATCTGGTACTGCTGGCCATCCTCCGCCGTTCGCACGCTCCACTCGAGCAGCAGGGGCTCATCGCGATCGACGGGGTAGGCACCCAGGGTGGTGGCATCCACCACCACGTCCTCGCTGTCATCGACGATCTTCGCCGAGACGGTGCCCGAAGCGGGGTTCTCGGGGTCGCGCTCGACCACCGACCATTCCGCTCCCTCCAGCTCCAGCCCCATGGGCCAGAGGGCCATGGGATCGTACGGTGCGATCCGGTGCTCGGCGAAGTTCCGCATGTACAGGTCCCAGACGAGCTCCTGATCCTCACGCTCCCACACATTGTGATACTGCCAGATCTGTCCGGCGGACAGTCCGAAGGTGGCTGTCAGCCCCTGGCCCTGGGGCAGCTCGAAATCGTACACGCGCACCGAGAGCGGCACCTCGATGGGCTCATCGAAGGGCGCGGGGCCCACGTCGGCGGCGATTCGCAGGCTACCCGAGTACTCGCCCGCCGCCGCGTCCCGGGGTACGAAGACACGGATCCACAGGGGGTGGTTCTCGCCGGGGGTAAGATCGAACACGCCGTCGTAGGGCGGAAGGGGGTCGGGCCACGCGCCCTCCACGCCCGAGGCGTCGGTGCGCCGGGTCACCTCCACGTACTCGACGTGCTCGATGGCGACGTGCCGGGCATCGATGGTGCCCGCGTCACCGGTCAGGTCGGAGACCTCCAGCTCGATCCCTTCCACGGCCTGATCGGCACGCAGGACGATCTGTAGGGCCTCGTACTCCCCTCGGGCTGCGGCCAGGTGGGGCGGCTCGGCGCTCTCCGTGGCCGGTGGCCGCGTCTTGGAGACCTTCCGTGTCGATGTGCACCACCACACGGAGCCCGCTTCCTCGGCGACGATGCCATGGCCGTAGCTCGTCAGGTCCAGGGCCGTAGCCGAGAGGATGGTCTCCCCCTCGTAGTGGGTGGTCCGGCCGCCGCCCAGGGTCACCCTGAGAGGCAGATCACCGGCCCGATCGATGGCCAGTGGAACGGTTACCTCGGTCTCGTTCACCGCCGGCAGCTCGATGGTCTCGGCGTAGATGACCTCGCCATCCAGCTCGACGACCAGGTTGGACTCCAGATTGCTTCGGGTACCATTGGCGAAGGCGAGGACCATCTCGGTAGCGGTGAGCGATACCCATCGGGTGTCGATGGGGTAGTCCTGCTCGGTCTCGGACACGTACACCGTGTCGCCCGGTCCCACGCCGTAGTCGTCATCCAGATCGGCGGCGTACGCCATGCCGTACAGTTGCAGGCTCGCGTCATCGCTGCCCGACAGCCGCACCCATAGCTCCTCGGCAGGCAGCAGGCCTTCGGGCAGCTCTGCATCGACGCTCCCCAGCTCGGCCAGCTCCCCGACCGGTACCCATGATTCCCCATCGGCCGACGCCTCGATGACGAGGCGCCCGGCGACGTGGTGGCCGACCTCGGCCTGGATCGTCGCGCTGGTCTGAGTCGTGCCGGGTACGTGGAAGCGGTATACCAGGTGGGAGTCGCCGCCCAGCACGTACCGGTGAGTGTTGAAGGTGGCGGTGCTCGAGTGCAGTGGCCTGGCGTCGTTTCCGCTCTCCGCGCTGAAGTCGGTGGAGAAAACGTACCGGCCGCGCTCCATGCGCTCACCGATGCCCAGTCCCCGGTATCCGGTGTGGACGGCCGCTGCGGGCTGGAGGGCCACGTCTCGGAACCTGATCTCGCCCTGCCAATGCCACTGACCCAGCCTGACGGTCGCCGATCCCATCTCCGGGGGCTCGGACCCAGCCACATCGGGCGCGCCGCCCACGGCCGCATCGGGAGCCCGAAGCAAGAGGGTATGTCGCTGCCACTCCGTCGAGGGCCGGATGTCGTGGTTGACGCTCGTGAAGCCCGTCACGGCGCAGCCGCCCGTGCCCGTGCCGCGGACCTCGAAGGACATGCGGTACAGGCCGCCCGGCTCCACCTCTACGGGCAGCAGCCATGCCGATGTGTCGTCGCCATCGCCCGTGACCATCAGGACGGACTGGTCATCGGCGTCAATCAGCCGGGCCGACCCCTCGGGCACCCACGGACCGTCGGGACCGGTGGCGATCTCGGGCAGCAGATTGGTGGGCGCGATGATCAGAGACAGGAGGACAAGAATCATG
>WJIW01000398.1 GCA_014730065.1 Armatimonadia bacterium
GGCCTCCTCCCGAGCTGAGTCCCCACTCATCCCTTATTATGCCTCATTCGCCACGATTCCGCGCGCTCCCTGGCTTCCATATTCGCCCAGGGCCAGCGTGCTATACTCGTCGCATCCGCCGAAGGAGCATCGCCGTGCCCGAGCCCGCCCTTCTGACCACCATCTCGGGGGCCCGCGCCTATACCCGCGAGGTGCGCGCCCGAGGCCTGCGAGTTGGGCTGGTTCCCACCATGGGGGCCCTCCACGCCGGGCACCAGTCGCTGATCGAGCGGGCCGCCTCCGAGTGTGACCGAGTGGCCGTCTCCGTCTTCGTGAACCCCATTCAGTTCGATAGCCCTGCCGACCTAGCAACCTACCCCCGCACCCTGGATGCCGACACCGAGCGGGCGGCCCAGGCCGGAGCGACGGCACTGTTCGTCCCAAGCGAGCGGGAGATGTACCCCGACGGCAAGCCCCTCACCTTGGTGCGAGTCTCGGGGCTCACCGAGGTACTCGAGGGGGCTCACCGCCCCGGCCACTTCGACGGCGTCACCACCGTATGCGCCAAACTGTTCGAGGCCTGCGAGCCCGACCGCGCCTACTTCGGGGAGAAGGACTACCAGCAGCTTCGAGTGGTCTCGCGCATGGCCTGGGACCTGAACATGGCCGTCGAGATCGTGCCATGCCCGCTGATCCGTGAGGAGGACGGGCTGGCCCTGAGCTCTCGGAACGTGCGGCTCTCCGATAAGGAGCGGCGGCAGGCCCTGTCCATCTCCCGCGGCCTAAAGGCCGCCGAGGCGGCCTTTCAAGAGGGTGAGCGGAGGGCCGATGCCCTGAAAGCGCTGGCCGCCGAGCCCGTCGCCTCAGCGCCCCTGGCTGAGCCCGATTACCTGGAGCTGGTTGACGCCGAGACCCTCGAGACCGTGGAGACGGCCGAGGCGCCCGCGGTGCTCCTCACCGCCGTGCGCATGCCCTCAGCGCGCCTTCTAGACAACGTGATCCTGGACCCTACTCGCCGCTAACCCGGTCCGGCAGAGGCATGGTGTTGACCCCCGTCTGCAGGTCCACCTCGATGATCTCCACGGAGCCTTTCTTCAGGCTCTTGGTCTCGGACTTCACCTCGCCGGCGTCGTTGTAGGCGATGGAGACCTCGGCGTCACCGAAGGGCGCGTAGAGCGCGATGGGGCTGCCCACACTCACCAGGGCCCGGGTGGGGGCCTGAAGCCCGAGGCCCGACGACAGCACGTTGGAGATGGGGAAAGCCATTTCCATCTGCAGCTCCCGGCCGGCGATGAGCACATTGCGGCCCGCCGTCCCGTAACTGAATTCGGTCATGACGATGACATCGCGAGAGCGCTCCCGCGCCCCGGCCTCGGCCGCGTCGTCGCCGGCGTCGGTGTCGTCGGCATCCGCAGCCTCGCCGGTGTCATCCGGCTCGTCGGTGTCGCCGGCTCCTTCGCTCGCGGGCCGGTCGACCGACTCCTCCACCTTGGCGGCGCCCACGGCCAGAGGAACGGCCTCCGATAGATGGGCGTCGGTTATCTTGGAGCCCCATGGCGCGCGGCCAGTGGCGGCGCACGGGACCGGACCGCCAGCGTAGACCGCCGCCTCGGGCCCCTTCTCGAGAGGCTCGAAGGGGAGGTTCGTCAGGCCGAAGGACCGGCGGACGGCGTCCCACGATTCCGACACCCCCACATCGGGAACAAGGCCGCATACCTGCATGATGAGCGGCTTGCCCGAGTTGTAGACACCATCAGGGAGTCCGCTCTTGGGGTCCGCAAGCGACCCCTCGGTGGTCTCAGTGACGATGATGTAGTAGGCGTCGATGGCCGCCGGCGATTCCGGCCTGGGGCCCATAACGATGTCGTACCCCGCCGCGGTGATACCGTTGACCACCGCCGTGAGGTTGTTGGGAGTGGAATCCCCCAGGATGAGCACATTACATACGGGCCGAGCCCGTCGCTGGGCGGCCACGCGCTTCAGGCGGGCCAAGAGGTCGGGATCGAGGTCCTGGAGGACCGACGGCGGCACATCCAGGTACAGCCCCTGAGGCGCCGACAGAACGGTGCGGTAGACGAGGGCCGCTTCCATGGCCTTGATGGAATCCCAGGCATCGGCGAAGGGCCCGCGGCCGTCGTCGCGCTCGGCGCTCAGGCCCGCGTACAGAAGGAAGGGCTTGCTGCGGGCCACGCCGAGGGCGAGCTCGTTGCGGGCCATACCCTCGGGCCCGAGGTCCAGCAGAGCCGCGGCCCCGCTCTCGGTCCGTCGGAGGGTCTGGTAGTCGCCGGCGAAGAACTGGCGGCCCGCCGCTTCGCTGGCCTTCTGGGCGGCATCGACCCAGTCCTTGGGGAAGCCCCGAGCCGACAGGGAATCCACGTCCGTCGTCTCCAGGAGATACGAGCAGAGGTACTCGATATCGTCGGCAGTTAGTGGCTCGCCAGCGAAGGGTCGCTCGGCGAGGGGCGAGCTGGGAAGCGACAGGGCCAGACGGGTCAGATCCGCCTGGGTGCCCATGCCCAGACTCTTGGCCGCCTGCACGAGGGGCGTGAGGTGGTCGGGCCCGGCGGCGTAGCCCAGGTCGCTGAGGTTCTTGCCTGTGGGGAACTCCACGTCGGGGAAGTAGAAGGTAGCGACCTGGTCCGGCTCGTCGGTGGGCTCGACGGCATACAAGCCGATGGCATCGAAGCCCTTGGTGTCCGCCCACTCGGCGAAGGCGCTGGGGTTACCGGAGAACTCCATGTCGGAGTCCTCCAGATCGGAGCCGGTCACCTTGATTCCCATCATCAGTGTAGCGCCGCCCACGGTGGTCCCGTCCCGGGCCACGCTCTCTCCCGGCCGCACGTCTCGGCCGAATCGGTCGGCCCCCGAGGTGGAGCCCTGATTGTAGGGTGCCGAGCTCTGGCTGAGATTCTGCCCGCAACCTGCGGCGAGTATGCAGGCGATGGCGGCGAGAAGGAGAATGTGCCATAGGCTTCGCTTCGGATTCACTTAGCGGACCCTCCCGACGGGCGTTTCGGAGATTCTACCTCGAAAGGCCTCGAATTGCACGATTGGACGAGCGGGAGCCCAGATTCCTTCGATGGGGCGGGGCAGGGGAGACGAGGGTGTAGGCGGAATAACAGAGTCGACCCTTGTGGGCAGAGCGTCCGAGTTGTTAGAATGCGCGGCGCGGGGGAGGGGTCCTACCCCCGCGGCAGAACATAGACGTCGTACTACGCCACTCGCGCGTGGGAAAGGTGAGTCGCATGAAGAGGCTTGTTCTGGCCGTGGCTACGCTGGCGATGCTGGCAGCCATTCCGATGATGTCCGGCTGTGCCGGCGGGGCAGCCACCCCAGGCGTGAACGAGATCATCCCCGGGGTGCCCTTCCCGGCGTTCTACCGAGTGCTCGTCACGCCCCAGGGGGCCGATGAGCCGATCGCTACTGTGCACCGGCTCGGAATCACGGCGCCCGCGGTGGGCACCAATCACGATTTCGAGTTCACCCTGCAACCCTCTTCCGACCTCACGCCGCTGGGCACTCTCGAGGTCATGACGGCTCGCTCGCCCGGGTCCCCCCCCGTGCGCAAGGGCCAGACGGTAACCGTCGAGGTTAACGCCACCGAGATGGCATCACCCGCCCATTTCCGCGGGGTCACCGGGTACGAGGCCAGCGGGCCCGTCATCGCGATGGACGGCGTGGTTACCGCGACCTTCGTCACCAATGCCGACGGCACCAAGTCGGTCAACGGCACCTTCGAGCTCGCCACCGAGGCTGGCCAGGTTCCGCCCCAGCTCAGGCAGTACAAGGGCACCTTCACCGGCGACCTTATCGTCGACCCCGCCGACGACCCTGGCACCGGCGACGGTGGCGGGACCGCACCGCCCCAGCCTCCCTTCTAGCTGCCGCGGCGGCAAGACCGCACCGATGATGGCTGATCCCGAGAGGCCGGAGCTTACGTCCGGCCTCTCTCGCTGTACGGTCCGCCCCGGGCGAGATCCGAGGGTGTGCTGAAGGACACCCTCTGCATGGGTCTGGGGCAGAGCCCCATTGGCACTTGATCGGAAAGCACTTCAGGAAGCTGCTCTACATCCGGGCCATGCGCTTCCGCGCTTGGCGGGCGATGCGCCGGTCCCGAGGGCGGTTGGGGCCCACGGTCTGGCGCGCACGCTGCACGGCGCCCTCATACCAGCGGGCGGCCTCGTCCCCATTGCCAGCCTGCTCCTCGACGCGCCCGCGCCAGTACCAGCCCGCCACGTCGTCCCGGCGAGGCGCCAGGAAGCGATCGAAGGTCCGGCGCGCCTCATCGGTGCGATCGAGCCGCAGCAGACACTCCCCCGCCAGCAACAGACCATCGTAGTGGTCGGCACGCATCTCCTGGCAGGGCTCCACCGCTTCCAGGGCGTCCTCGATCCGGTCCATCTCGTAGTAGCACTTGGCCAGCCGGTAATGGGCATCGGCTCGATCCGGGTTGATCTCGATGGAAGCCTTGAGCTCATCGGCGGCCCGCTGCCACCGCCGCTGCTCCATGTAGACCACGCCCAGGTTGTAGCGGGCCTTGGAGTCGCGGGGGTTGGCGGTACGAGCCCGAAGCTGTTCCTCCATGCGTCGCCGGCTGGCGATCCGGGCCCAGAAGGCGCCAACGGACTCGGCGAGGGAGCGAACCAGAGCGATCTCCCAGAACCACATCCCCCACCACGAGCCCCGGCTGAACCCGTAGACCGCGGAGCCGATGACCAGGAGCCAGAAGCAGCAACACCCACACCCAGCGATCAGGTTGGCGAAGCGCTGCCAAAGGGTTGGCTCGGGATACTCGTAGGTGACTTGGTACCCTTCGGCGGCGGGGTCGGCGGGCGAAGGTTGGCCCTGGGCAAGTCCGGCGGTAGCCAGCGACAGCGCGGCTAGGCAGAGGAGCGTCCATACCATGGGGCGCGTGACCATCGGCTAGGCCCTTTCCGACCCTCAATTGGCCCAGCAGGGCCCAATGACCTTTTGCCCCCCGCCCGTGCCACGGCATGGCAGTATAAGGTAAACTGTTCCAGCAATAACCTATTCTCCGGGGAGGTCACCGACGTGCTCAAGGCGATCGCTAACTGGTGGGGCGGGGTCATCACCCCCGAGCGGCATGTGGTGCTCAGGGATTCGGGCCTGCTCTTCATGCGCGTCACGGCAGGCCTCTACATGGCACTGGGTCACGGGTGGGCCAAGTTGTCGACCTTCGGCGAGAAGGCCAGCGGATTCCCCGACCCTATCGGGCTGGGCCCAGAAGTGGGCCTCACGCTGATGATCCTGGCCGAGTTCGTCTGCGCCTTGCTGATCCTCCTGGGGCTGGCCACAAGACTGTCCACTATCCCGCTGATCCTCGGGATGGCCGTGGCCGCCTTCGTGGTCCATGGCTCCGACCCATGGGAGACCAAGGAGAAGGCGGTGCTCTATCTGATCATCTACCTCACACTTCTCCTCACCGGTCCGGGGCGGATCTCACTGGACCACGCGATCGGAGCCAGGCTCCGTAGAGGCGAAGCCTGAGAAAGACGAACCCAAACCTCGCGCCGCAGCCCGGCGTTGTATCCGGTGTAGCGCCGAATTCCGATCCCTTAGGAGGCCCTCATGCCCAAGCCCAAGGTGGCGTGTGTTGTCGGCACGCGTCCCGATGCCATCAAGACAGCCCCGGTGGTCCTCGAGCTGCGGCGATACGCCGATCAGGTGGAGACTCTGGTGATCTCCACCGGCCAGCATCGCGAGATGCTCCAGCAGGTGTTCGACTGCTTCGAGCTCGAGGCGGACCACGACCTGGACATCATGCAGCATGGCCAAACCCTGGCCCAGGTAACGTGCCGGGCCCTGGAGGGGATCGATGGCATCCTCGCCGAGCTGGAGCCGGACTTCCTCATGGCCCAGGGCGATACCACGACTACCTTCGTGGGCGCCCTCGCCGCCTTCTACCGACAGGTCCCCTATGGGCACATCGAGGCCGGGCTTCGCACGGGCCGCATTGATAACCCCTTCCCCGAGGAGTTCAACCGACGCGCCGCGGCGCTGATCACCACCCGGCACTTCCCGCCCACGAGCTGGGCTGCCGACAACCTCCGCTCGGAAGGCGTGCCCGAGGATGCGGTGCTGGTCACGGGCAACACGGGCATCGACGCCGTGCTGGAGGTGGCCGAGCGCCATGCCCAGGACTGGCTCCCACAGGTGGAGGGCCGGGTAATCCTCCTCACGACCCATCGGCGCGAGAACTGGGGTGAGCCCCAGCGGGAGATCGCCGGGGCCGCGCTGGACGTGCTCGACCGCTTCCCCGACACCCACCTTGCCGTGCCCATGCACAAGAACCCACGGGTCCGCGAGACCCTCACAGAGGTGCTGGGCGGACACGACCGGGTCACCCTTCTCGAACCGCCGCCTTACCCCCGGTTCGTCAAGCTGATGCAGCGTAGCCACCTGATCCTCACCGATTCGGGTGGCGTGCAGGAGGAGGCCCCCGCCTTCGGCATCCCCGTACTGGTGCTGCGGCAGACCACCGAGCGGCCCGAGGGCGTGGAGGCGGGCAACGCACGCCTGGTGGGTACCGATCGGGAGGCGATCGCCGGGCAGGCCGCCACGCTGCTTTCCGACGAGGGCGCCTATGCCGCCATGTCCGAGGCCCGGAGCCCCTATGGTGACGGACGGGCCGCCGCCCGCATCCGGCATGCTGTGATGGAGTACCTGGGTCTGGACTCACCCGGCGAGGAGCCGTGGACCGAGTAGAGTATTCCGACGGCCACCGTCGGTGGCGCCATCCAGATGGTGCGCCTTCCGTCATATAACTTGACCGCCGAGGGTAGGTTTTATAACCTACACGTGCGACTGGTGTGACTGGACCGGGTAGGATGGACGCTGGAGGCGACGAGTACAATGGCGGCGGGATCTCAGGACCGAGACGCCCAACGTCCGGTGCTGAGTATAGGCATGGCCGAGGAGCTGACCGGCCTGTCGCAGCGGCAGCTCAGAATACTAGAATCCAAGGGTATCGTGAATTGCACGCGCACGGCGTCAGGGCGGCGACTGTACTCAATAGAGCAGGTGCGAAGGCTGAAGTACGTTTCCTACCTGGTCCGTGTGCGGGGGGCGAACGTGGCCGGGGTCACCGCGGCCCTGGAGCTGCTGGACCGACTGCCCCCACGGGAGCAAGAGCGGGTTCTCGAAGAGGCCGAGGACGCGCGAGAGGCTCTCGGGTCCGATGCGGGCCTGGACCACTTCTCCCACGACCCAACGAGCCCGGAGACCGCCACGCCGCAGATGGCCGAGTCTCCGCAAGAGGGTCCCCCAGATGATCGACAGATAGGCAAGCACTGACAGAGGCATTCCCCGACGCTCGCCGGAGCCCCACCGGGCTCCGGCCCGTCGGCGACGACAGCGCCCCACGCCTGGCGGAGCCCTGGCGGGTTGGCGCGCGAATATGCGGGAGGACAAGATGACCGAGACATGGCGGGGCGGACAGTACCGCCCCCTATCCCAAGCCGATGCCCAACGGGTGCTCGATGGAGCCTACCGCGTGCTGTCCGAGGCCGGCGCATGGGTCGCCAACAAGCGCGGACGAGAGGCCCTCAAGGCCAAGGGCGCGGAGGTGTCCGATTCCGACGGCATCGTACGGTTCCCGAAGGCGCTGGTCGAGGATGCCATCGCCTCGGCCCCGAGCAAAGTCGTGCTCTGCGGCCGGGACGAGAAGCATGACTGCGTTCTGGAGAACTCCAACGTGCACCTGGGAACGGGCGGCACGGCGCTATACGTGCTCGACCGGGACACGGGCGAGCGGCGGCCGTCGGAGGTCCGCGACCTCCGCGACTGCGCCCGTCTGATCGATGCCCTCGAGTACGTCCATTTGCACACCATCAACGTCTTCCCGAACGAGATCGATGACAAGAACGCCATCGACATCAATCGCTTCTACTGGTCGCTCAAGCACACCAAGAAGCACATCATGGGCGGCATCTACAGCGTGGAAGGCCTGAAGGAGGCCATCGCTCTAGCCGAGATGGTCGCGGGCTCGCCCCAGGCTCTCCGTGAGCGGCCCTTCGTGTCCTTTATCTCGCTGATCATCTCGCCCCTGAAGATCGACGATACCTACGGCGAGATCGCATGCGTCGCCGCCGAGAACGGGCTGCCCATCGTGGTGCCCACGGAGCCCATCTGCGGCACCACGTCGCCCATCACGCCGGCGGCGAACCTGGTCATGCACACCGCCGACACCCTGGCCGGACTGTGCATGGTCCAGGCCGTGGCTCCGGGCGCGCCCACCATCATCGGAAGCGTGGGCTCCATCACCGACCTAAGGACCATGGACCACCTCAGCGGGCCCGTGGAGCGCGGGATGCTCAACGCCGGCGTTAGCCAGATCGCCCAGATGATCGAGCTGCCCTATTACTCCACGGCGGGCCCCACCGATTCCAAACTGGTGGACGCCCAGGCGGCGTACGAGAGCGCCATCGGTAACCTGCTGGTCATGATGTCCGGCGCGAACTACATCCACGACGCCGCCGGCCTCATGGAGTTCGACCTGACCGTCGCCTACGAGAAGATGGTCATGGACAACGAGATCATCGGGATGGGCGGCCGGGTGCTCGAGGGCATCGAGGTCAGCGACGACACCCTGGCCCTCGATCTCATCTGCGAGCAGGGGCCGGGCGGGAACTTCGTCGCCGAGATGCACACCGTGGAGCACATGCGCGACTGCTTCTACGAGCCCACCCTCTCCGACCGCAGGCACCGACCCGAATGGGAAGCCGCGGGCGGGCCCACGGCCACCGACCTTGCCAAAGCGAAGGTGGAGAGCCTACTGGCCCAGGACGACCCGGGCCTCTTCGACTCAGCCCTGGATGCCGAGATCCGCGAGCGCTTCCCTAAGATCAAGAATCCCTCCCGCTAAGGCGGCGCACGATAACTAAGGAGTGAAGGTTGATGGCACGAACCCAGCGCGAAGGCGTTCTCATCGAGAAGCCCGCCGAGAGACTATCGCCCGACCAGGTCGCCCTGGTGGACGAGACCTCGCGAGCGATCCTCGAAGATCCGGGCATCCTCTGCTACAACGAGGAGGCCGTGGACCTCTTCACCGCCGCCGGCGCCAAGGCCGAGAAGAAGACCGACCACTGGGTGGTTACCATCCCCCCCAAAATGGTCGACCAAGCTCTGGAGAGCGCACCCTCGGAGGTCGTGCTCGGCGCCCGGGACCCCAAGAACCGGCTGGTCCTGAACGCCGAGGAGCCTCGGGTGCGGTTCGTAAGCGGCTCGGAGACGAACGTATGGATCGACGTGGACTTCGTCGAGACCCCGAGCGACGACGGGACCTTCGCCCCCTTGGCCCCCCGCTTCACGCCGCGCCAGGGGAGCATCGAAGACCTGCGTATGGCGGCCCATCTGGCGGACAACCTGGATAACCTCGACTCCTTCATTCGCTGCGTGAATATCCAAGACCCCGAGGTCACCGAGGCCAACAAGGACGTCAACAAGTTCTTCGCCTCATTGGACAACATCACCAAGCACGTCCAGGCTGGCCTGACCACCCTGGATGCCATCGATGATGTGGCCAACATGGTCGAGATCATCGCCGGCGGGCCCGAGGCGGCCAAGGAGAACCCGCTCGTCTCCTTCATCACCTGCCTCGTCAAGAGCCCCTTGCAGATGGTCGACGACACGACGGCCAAGTCCATCGCCTTCGCCCGGCGGGGCATACCCATGGTGGTGTCTAGTTCGCCCATGGGAGGCGCCACGGCGCCCTTCGATGAGTTCGGCATGGTCGCCCAGATCAACGCCGAGATCCTGGCGGGCCTGGTCATCACTCAGCTCGCGTCGGCGGGCGCGCCGATCCTCTACGGCAGCGTCCCCGTGCGCACCCGGCTGGACAACCTCAACGACATGTACGGCGCTCCGGACTTCGTGCACTACAACATCGACTGCACCCAGATGGCCCGGCACTACAAGCTGCCGTGCTACTCCACCGCGGGGGTGGGCGATGCGGAGTACCCGGGCATCCAGGCCACGGCCGAGAAGCTGCTGACCCTGGTCCACGTGCCCCTGGCGGGCGCGCAGTACGTCCACTACGCCTTCGGGCTGCTCGACCGGACCAATAACTTCTGCCCCGAGCAGGCGATCATGGATAACGCCCACATCAGCATGGTCAAGCATCTCATGGCTGATAGCACGGTCCGGCGCGAGCGCAAGGACGAGGTCCTCTCCCTCGTGCGCGAGATCATGGCCAGCGGCCAGAAGGTGTACATGTACCATCTGCCCCTGCCCACGCAGGAGGATGTCTACGTCCGCTACCCGCTGGAGAACGCCCAAGGTGGGGCCCTCATGGCCGCCCACGAGGAGTTCCAGCGGATCAAGGAGACCCCCCGCAACCGGATTCCGGCCGACGTGCGCAAACGCGTCGCCAGCGAGGTCAAGGGTCTCCTCCCGAAGGCACTTGCCGAGGAGGCACAATGATGGCGACCACAGTCCACAGGGATCAGAGCAATCCACCGCCCGACGCCGATGAGCAGATGGGCGCGTACTCCGAGGCGGCCACCAGCGGGCTGTACGACAAGCTCACCGGCCTCTCGGGGAAGTACGACAACGTGCGCCGGTACTGGGAGGATGAGCTGACGCGCCGCTGGATCCGTCCCCATCTATCGGAGCTGATCGAGCGGAAGTCGGCGGAGATGCGGCGACTGCGGATCATGGACCTGGGCTGCGGCAGTGGCGACGGCTACGAGCTGCTCCGCGGCGTCCGCCGCACCGACGCGGGACTGACGCGGCGCGAGACCTGGCTGCTGGGCGACGGCGCCATGGAGCACTACAAGGGCGTGGAGCTGAACGAGGATCTCCTCACCCAAGCCCGCTTCATCCATGGCGGCAACCCGAAGCTCGAGTTCGTCCAAGGCAACTTCTGCGAGGGTCTGCCCGTGGAGGAGGGCGAGCGCCCGTACGACCTGTACCTCACGTCCTACGGCACCTTCTCACATCACAACGACGACGAGACCCTCATCCAGCTCCTGGCGGACATCGCCAAGCACACCGAGGACCACTGCATCATCGTGGGCGACTGGCTCGGTCGGTACTCCTACGAGTGGCAGGAGCTGTGGGTGGCCGACCACTCCGAGCTGCGCAACATGGACTACGTCATCTCCTACATCTACGATGAGAAGGAGCGCGAGGCTCGGCGCGACGAGCTGGCTCACATCTACCTGCGGCTCATGACGCCCGAGGAGGTCATGGCCTGCGCCGCCGAGGCGAGCAAGCGCGCGGGCGCCGACATCAAGCTCCGCGCCTTTCACGACCGGTCCATCTTCACGGGGCGCCATAGCGATACATGCGAGTACAACCCCCACGCCCAGCCCATGCGCACCTTGGTCAACCGGCTGCACGAGATCAACTACCGCACGGACCTAACGGACCTGAAGATCGACTACGTGCCCAAGCCGGGCTTCGACTTCATCAACTCCTTCTTCAATGAGATCTCCATGGCCTGGAACACCCTCGTGGAGACCACCGAGGAGATGCTCGCGAACTTCGACCAAGACGAAGCCCGGATCATCCCCGAGCCGCACATCCCCGACTCCTACCCACCGGCACTCAAGGAGATGCTCGGGCGGATGGCCGCCGTGGTCAACGGCGTCGGCTGGCTAGATGTGGGCCTGCCGCGAGAGAACATCATCGAACCCCAGCTCGGCTACGAGCTCCGCAATCTGGTCAGCCGGATGCAGCGCGGCATTGGATGCAGTCACGGGCTGGTCGGTATCTTCGAGGTGGATAAGACCTAGCGATATGGCAACGGACACCAGCACGGATCAAGCGGCACTTCTGACAAAGGCGGCCCTCAGCGCCCGGGCGGCTCAGCCCGCCCTGGTCGCCGCGAGCCCGGCGACCTTGGCAGGAACCGTCAGGTGTATTGCGGACCGGCTCCGGGCCTCGGCGGCCGCCGTGGCCGAGGCTAACGCCGAGGACATGAAGCAGGCCGAAGCCGAGGGTCTCGAGCCGAAGCTCGTCGCACGCCTGGACTTCGGGCCCGAGAAGATCGAGCAGCGAGCGGCGGTGCTCGAGGAGATCGCCGAGCTGCCCAGCCCCTTGGGCTTCTATGAGGAGCACCGCAGCCTGAGCAATGGGCTTCGCGCGGGGCGCATGCGCACCCCCTTGGGTGTGGTCGCCATGGTGTACGAGGCCCGGGCACACGTGACCCTCAACGCCGGGGCGCTGTGCCTTCGCTCGGGCAATGCGGCGATCCTCAAAGCCGGCAGTGAGATCGGCCGGACCAATGCCGTTCTGGGCAAGCTCTGGGCCGAGGCCCTTGAGGCCCAGGGCCTGCCCGCCGACGCGGTGCAAGTGCTCACCGCACCCGGCAGAGAGGTGACCGCGGGGCTCAGCGAGGCCGCCCCCCATCTGGACCTGGTCATCCCCCGGGGCGGCAAGGCGCTGATCCAAGCCGTGGCCAGCCAACCCGGCGTGCCCGTGATCAAGCACTTCGAGGGCAACTGCAACGTGTACGTGGACCATGGCGCCGATGTGGCGAAGGCGGTCCGGGTCATCATCGACGGCAAGGTCCTGATGCCCGCGGTGTGCAACGCCACGGAGTCGGTGGTGATCCACGCCGATGCGGCGAAAGCTGTTCTGCCCGAGCTCAAGGCGGCCATGGATCAGCATGGCGTTGAAGTGCGGGCCTGCGAGCGCTCGCGGGAGATTATCCCGGGCGCCGCACCGGCCACCGATGAGGACTTCGGCACCGAGTACCTGGACATGATCCTGTCGGTGAAGATGGTGGACGACCTGGACACAGCCATCGAGCACATCAACCACTACGGGTCCCACCATACTGACGTCATCGTGACCCCTTGGGCCGAGAGCATCCGGCGGTTCACGAATGAGGTGGACTCGGGCGTGGTGCTCAGCAACGCCTCCACCATGTTCTGCGACGGCAATACCCTGGGGATGGGCGCCGAGATCGGGATCTCCACCGATAAGCTCCATGCCAGGGGGCCCATGGGGATGACCGACCTGACGACCTACAAGTGGGTCATCGAGGGCGACGGACATACGATGGGTGACGCGGATTGGGAGGGTGCCTCTTGAGCGGCGGCGATGGCGCGATCGACAGAGCCCTGGAGCGGATGGTCGGATACCACCGCGGGCGTTTCGAGAAGGCCGAGGGCAAGCGCGACCCCAAGCGGCGGCGAGTGGGATTGGAGCTCAAGTTCCCCATCGTCACCGCCGAGGGCGAGGCTGCCCCGTGGGAGATCATCGATACCTTCTGGGGCATCATCGAGGAAGACGGCTGGGACCTGAAGGGCGAGCGGCTGTCCGAGCAGGTGCGCGAGGCCCGGGGCGGCGATCCCGATCGGCCCGACCTGATCCAGACCACCACCGGGCGGTGCGTCCTGGAGTTCTCCGTGGGACACGAGGGCAACCTGGCCGCCATGGACCGGCACCTGGCACGGCTCCGCGAGTATGCTCTGGAGCTTCGGGAGCAGACGGGAGCCGTGTTTCTGTGCCTCGGGACACACCCCGTTACCCTACCCAGCCCCGACCTCATGGCGAAGAAGAGTCGCCACATGTTCTGGGATGACGTGGCGCCCCCTCGGGAGGCCGATCCCCGGGTGCGGGCCGACGTGTCCCTGTTCACGACCATCGCCGACAACCAGGTGCATCTGGACATCGACCTGGAGAACGCCACCACCGCGGTTAACGTCCTGAACGCCTTGGCTCCCGTTCAGCTCGCGCTGACGGCGGGCAGCAAGGTGTGGGATGGGGAGATCGACGACGATCATTGGGCCGTCCGAGAGGTCTACTGGGACTGGTGGCTGGGTGAGCAGGCTCGGTACGGCATTCCCGCCCGCCGGTTCACGGATTTCGCCGACTACTGCCGGGCTATCGGCGAGTTGAGGCCCGTGTACGCCGATCGTGAGGGCGTGCCCTACAGCCTGGCCCAATACGCCAGCTTCCTGCACTACCTCTCCGACGAGCGGCCCAGCGGCCGGACCGTGGAGGGGGATCAGTTCGACCTGAACCCCACCGATGCCGACATCGACCTCCATGACCGGGCCTTCTGGTGGAACGCCCGCCTCTCGCGCTACTGCACCATCGAGAGCCGGGTGAGCTGCCAGCAGCCGCCCGACGCCCTCCTGGCGCCCGCCGCCTTCGTCATGGGCATCGTGGAGGAGCTGGAAACGGCCGATAACCTGACCCGCGATCTGCCCTGGGACACGGTCAAGGACCTTCGGTCATCGGCCATTCGCGAGGGCCTGGGCGCCTTCGCTGCCGGCACGGAGCATGCTGGCCTCCCCGCCCGAGTGCTGGACCTGGCCGAGGCCGGGCTGCGCCGCCGAGCCCTGGGCGAAGAGGAGTACCTGGAGCCCCTCAAGCGGCGACTCGAGACGGGCCGCGTTCCCGCCGACGACTCGGCCGAGGTCTTCGCCGAGGATGGAGTGCGGGGGTTGATCGACCAATACGCCTGGGCCTGACCCGGAAGCGGTGATCTGCCATGATTACGATCGAAGAAGTCTCCAAGACCTTCCCCGATGGCACCGAGGCGGTGAAGGATCTGAGCCTGGAGATAGAAGAGGGCGAGACCGTCGTCCTGCTGGGTACCAGCGGCAGCGGCAAGACCACCACCATGAAGATGGTCAACCGGCTGATCGAGCCCACCTCGGGCCGCATCAGCGTCGACGGCCAGGACATCATGGACCAGGACCCGGTCCAGCTCCGCCGACACATCGGCTATGCCATCCAGAGTATCGGGCTGTTCCCCCACATGACCTTGGGCGAGAACATCTCCGTGGTGCCCCAGCTTCTGGGCTGGGATCAGCCGCGTACCGATGATCACGTGGACCAGCTACTGAACATGGTCCAGCTCGAGCCCGAGGTCTACCGCGACAGGTTCCCGTCCCAGCTCAGCGGCGGGCAGCGCCAGCGCGTTGGCGTGGCTCGGTCCTTGGCCGGCGACCCGCCCGTGGTTCTGATGGATGAGCCCTTCGGCGCCCTCGACCCCATCACCCGGGAGCAGCTTCAGAACGAGTTCCTAGAGCTGGAGGACGAGATCAAGAAGACCGTCGTCTTCGTGACCCACGATGTGTTCGAGGCGGTGAAGATGGGCGACCGCATCGCCCTGCTGGACGCCGGGGAGCTGCAACAGCTCTCCTCCCCCGCCGAGCTGGTCGACAACCCCGCCAATGAGTTCGTCTCCCAGTTCCTGGGCCAGCAGCGGTTTCAGCTCGCTCTGGTGACCCGGACCCTCGAGTTCCTGCTCGACAAGGGCATCGTTGAGCGCACCGATGAGGAGCTCCCCGACGGGCCCAGCCTCTCTCGCCATGACTCCCTCATCCAGGCCCTCGACCGGTTCAAGACGACCGGCGAGACGGTTCTGCCCATTCGCGGCGGCGGCCGGGCCATTGGGGAGCTCTCCAAGAAGAAGCTGCTGAGCATTATCGCGGAAGTTCTCGGAGAGTCGGGTGAAGAGTCTCAATGAACCTGTCCAAGATCATCTCGGACCTAGGCGGCGAGATCGCCTTCCGAACCTACGAGCATCTCTTCCTCACCTTCGCGGCGATGCTGATCGCCATCGCCATCGCCGTGCCCTTGGGGATCGTCTTGGCCCGCACGCGACTGAAGGCTATGCCGCCCCTCGTCATGGGCGCCGCCGGTGTCGTGCAGACGGTGCCGAGCCTGGCCCTCATCGCCTTCATCGTGGTCATCTTCGCTCTGGTCACCTTGCCTACCATCGGGGTCGTGCCGGGGCTGGTGGCACTGGTGCTCTACGCCCTGCTGCCCATCCTCCGGAACACCTTCACGGGGATCCGCCAGGTTGACCCTAACATGATCGAGGTGGCCCAAGGCATGGGTATGACGAGCCGCCAGATCCTCACCTCCGTCGAGCTGCCCCTGGCCCTGCCGGTCATCATGGCGGGCATCCGAATCTCCACGGTGTGGACCATCGGCGTGGCAACTCTGTGCGCCCTCATCGGCGCCGGGGGTCTGGGCGACCTCATCCTTCAGGGCCTTCAGAGCATTCAGATGGACAAGCTCCTGGCGGGTACCATCCCCGCCGCCGCCCTGGCATTGGTACTGGATGGGATGCTCAGTGGCCTGGAGAAGTGGCTCACCCCAGCGGGCATTCGCGAGGACGAGGGCGAGGCCCCGGCCGGCGACGAGGAGCCCGTCAAGAAGAAAGCCAAAATGCCCGTCAAGACGCGGCTGATACTCGCTTCGGCCATCGTGGGCATCATCTCTCTCGCCCTGTTCCTGCCCCGGATCGACTGGAAGGGCATGATGGCGGGCGAGGATCAGCGGACCGTCACAACCGCCTCGGGCCAGACGGTCCCCCGAGAGACGCTGGCGGCGGGCTTCGATGCCGAGTTCCTGAGCCGGCCCGACGGGTACCCGGGTCTCAAGGACCACTACAACCTGGAGTTCGAGGAGCCGCCCCGGCAGCTCGACCCCGGGCTTATGTACAAGGCCGCCGCCGAAGGTCAGGTGGATGTGATCTGCGCCTTCGCGACCGATGGCCGCATCGCCGCCTTCGACCTCACGGTGCTCGAAGACGATCAGTCCTACTTCCCACCGTACTACGCCGCGCCCGTGGTGCGCGCTGACACCCTCAATGCCCATCAGGGTCTGCGGGACGTACTGAACATGCTGGCCGACGGCATCGCCGACGAGGAGATGCAGGAGCTGAACTACCGAGTCGACGAGGAGGGCGAGCAGGCGCGCGCCGTGGCCCTGGACTTCCTGACCCAGAAGGGCCTCATAGACCCCGGCGCCCAGGCCCCCGAGGGCACGGGTGCGCGCATCCACGTCGGCGGCAAGAACTTCACCGAGCAGATCATCCTGGGCCAGATGATGTGCCTGCTCCTCGAGCATCACACCAATCTGAGGCCCGTCAGGAAGCTCAACCTGGGCGGCACCATGGTCTGTTTCGGTGCCCTAAAGGCGGGCGATCTGGACCTCTATGTGGAGTACACGGGCACAGGGCTCGTGAACATCCTGGACCAGGAGCCCATCTCCGATCCGCAGCAGGTCTACGACATCGTCGACAGGGAGTTCCGCCAGGAGTTCGATCTGGTCTGGCTCGATCCCATCGGCATCAACAACACGTACACCCTGGCCATGCGCACCGAGCAGGCCGAGAGGCTGGGTATCGAGACCATCAGCGATCTGGCGGAGTATCTACGAGAGTAGCGGGCGGGCGACCTAGCGCCGCTTGCGCAGATACCAGGCGGCGCCGGCGATCAGCGCCAGAGGCAGCCAGCCCGCCAGCAGGATCATCTTGAGGGCCGTCATCTCGGGCGCCGTAGCCGGCTCGTCGTCGTATACCGGCGGCACGAAGCGGGGCTTCTCGACCTCGATGGCGGGCGCGCCCTGGACC
>WJIW01000399.1 GCA_014730065.1 Armatimonadia bacterium
CCGCCCGCCGAGATGCCCATGGCATTTCCGCCCCCGCCGCCCCCGCAGCCCATCGCCGAGGACTTCGAAGACCACGACCCGGGGGTGGCGCCGATGCGCGCCCGGGTGTTCGATGGCAGCGAGACGGCGACGATCCGAGTGACCGAGGAGGAAGCGGCGTCGGGCACGCGGTCGCTGAAGTTCGTCGATCAGCCCGACCTGGAGGCCCCGTGGGATCCGCACCTCTTCTACACCCCCGGCTTCACCGAGGGCCGCTACGCGGGCCACTTCGACGTGCGGCTCGCCCCCGGCGCCGTCTTCTACCACGAGTGGCGCACCGGTGGCGGCACCTACCGGGTGGGTCCGTCCATCATCGTGACCCGCCAGGGCGTCTTGGAGGCATCGGGCCAGGCCTTGGGCGAGCTGCCGATGGACACCTGGATCGGCTTCGACATCGAATGCTCCCTCGATGCGGGGGGGCGGGGCTCCTGGAGCCTTGTGGTGACCATGCCCGACGACACCTGGACCTTCGACGATCTCGCCTGTGACCCCGACTTCGATGCCATCGAGTGGTTCGGCTTCTGCGCTCAAGAGCAGACCACCAGCCATTTCTACCTCGACAACGTCCGGCTCGAGCCGGCGGAGTGAACCGGAGGGACGGCCAGCATGGATACCATCAGCGCACCGAGACGTGAGATCCCTATCGTTGCGGGGGCCGACGTGTGTGTCATCGGGGGCGGCCCGGGTGGACTCCCCGCGGCCATCGCCGCGGCCCGCCAGGGGGCGCGGACCCTTCTGGTCGAGATGCAGGGCTTCTTGGGGGGCATGGCGACCGCGGGGCTCATCGGACCCATCCTGGGGCACAAGGCCAGCCGGGGGGGCGAGGCCGTCATCGGCGGCATTCCCAAGGAGATCTGCGTTAGGATGGCCGATCTGGGCGAGGCGGTGCCGTGGGAGAAGGCGATGGAGGACTGGGGCATCGCCTTCAACCCCGAAGGGATGAAGATCGTCGCCGACCGCATGGTCACCGAGGCGGAGATCCGCACCCTCTACCACGCATTCCTCTCGGGCGTCATCACCGACGACAACGGGATCACCCACGCCATAGTCGAGACTAAGTCGGGGCCCCTGGCGATCGAGGCGGATGTGTTCGTCGATGGCACGGGCGATGGCGACCTTGGGTTCCATGCCGGCGCCGAGTTCACCAAGGGCCGTCCCGCCGACGGCAAGCCCATGGCCATGGGCAGCATCTTCCATGTGGGCGGGGTCGACACACTGACCGATGACGCCCGCAAGGCCGCCGTCGAGCGGATGCGGGAGCTACAGAGCCAGGGCGCCAACCTATACGGCGTGGGCCTGGGGAACCATGGCAGCACGATCCGGGAGGGCTTCCTCTCTCTCAACGCTACGCGCCTCGCCGGCGATGCGTCGGACGTCTACGACCTCACCGAAGGCGAGTTCCAGACCCGGGACCTAGCCTGGAAGGCCTTGGAGGCGTGGCGATCGGCGCCGGGCGCCGAGGGCCTGTACCTGGCAGCCACCCCGGCCCATGTGGGTACCCGGGAGTCTCGACAGCTCGTCGGGCAGTACGTGATGACGGGTGAGGACATCACCACCGGCCGACGGTTCGACGATGGTGTGGCAAGGGCCAGCTACTGGATCGACATCCACTGCCCACGTGGGTTCACCGAGGGCGGGCAGGTGCATCTGTGCACCAAGGGCTGCAAAAAGCGCGATTGCTACATGATCACCGAGTACTCCGATCAGCTCCCCGATCCCGATCGGCTGTACCCGCCCGAGGGGAGCTGGTGTGACGTGCCCCTCCGCAGCCTGATCCCTCAATCCCTCGGCGGGCTGATCGTCTCCGGCCGGTGCATCTCGGCCGACTATCAGGCCATGTCGGCGACCCGGGTGATGGCCACTTGCATGGCCATTGGCGAGGCAGCGGGCACGGCCGCGGGCATGGCGGCCGTAGGGGGCGTCGAGCCCAGGGATCTGGATGCCGCCGACGTAAGGGCGGCCCTCACCAAGGCGGGCGCGCTGATCTGAGCCAGCCCGGACCCGCCGCCCGATCATGGCTGGTGGTCGCGCGGCTCGTAGACCAGCGCCCTGAAGGCGACGATGGAGACGATGGCCAAGGCGATGCCCGCCCAGAACACCGTGTCGTGACCCGTGCGATCGGCGATCCAGCCACCGACGATGGGCATGAACAGAGCGGGAAGGCTGGATAGGGCGCGCACGCCCACGTACGAGGGCCGCCGGTCCTCCGGCGCCACCTCCAGGACCATGTTCAGCTCGATCAGGCCCCGGCCCGATTGCACGAAGGCGAAGAGGGCGATGGAGATTAGGAACCCCCAGGCCGCTTGGCTCGTGAGGGCAACGCCCAAGGCAACGATCAGCACTGTGTAAGTGATGTAGCCGAGACGCTTGTAGCCCAGGCGGTCGGCGGCTACGCCCATGGCGGGACTGGCTACGGCTTGGCTGATGGTCAGGCACATGGTTACCAGGCTGGTGAAGCCCACAATGGCCGCACCGCTGAGATCGAGAACCCGCAGCGCCTTTAGGGTCACCAGGGAGCTGGTGGCCATGGTGAGCAGGTTGGCGATGGCCGTGGCGATGAGCAGGTTCCGGAAGACGGGGTCCTCGCCGACGAGAGCCAGGTTTTCGCGCAGGCGGGCCCAGGGATGGCGCCTCGGCCGGATCTCCTCCTCGCTGTAGGGTATCTCCCTCATCCGCGCCAAGCTGACGAAAGACGCGCCGTAGAGCAATGCGGCGAGGAGGAACAGAAGGGCGTAGTTGTACGGGAAGTCCACCCGCCTGCTGAGAGCCGGGAAGGCGGCCACGATCCCCACGCCGATGAGGATGCCCACCGCGCTCCGGCCGCCCAGCAGGATGCCGCGCCGGGTGGCGGGTATCTGCCGGCCGATGAAATCCAGCCATTGAGTGCGCACGGCGCCGTCGGCGAGGGATCGCAGGGAGAGGCCCAGGTAGAAAAGCACCAGGAACAGGCCCAGACCATGCTGGCCCAAGGCCGCCGTGGCCAGGGCCACCAGAGGGAAGGCCAGCCGCGAGAGCACTGCCCACTTCAGGAACTTGGGCTTCCGCACCCGGTCGGATTCCGACCATCCGGCCAGAAGGAAGGCCGCGAGGGGTCCCAGCCCCGCGAAGGCCACCGTGGCGGCGGTGGCCAAGCGGTTCTCGATCGGCGCGAGGTGCGGGTAGCGTTCGGCGACCTCGTGGAGCAGCCCCGGCACGATGGTGTGGATCCCCAGGGCCGCGATCCCCGCCAGAGCGAAGACGCCGTCGATGAAATGCACCGTGAAGTTGTGGCGGTAGTGGCGCCGGGCCCGCGGGTCCGGCTGCTGATCGTCATCGGGCCACGCCACGAGTCTTCGGACGGCCATGGGGCTTCGATCCTATGGTCCGAGGGAGGGCGACGTCCCGCCCGCCGGTGGGGTGCCCGGCGGGCGGGACGATGGGATGCTAGATCCCCCAGTGGGCGTTGATGGGATCCTGGTACCGGCTGACTTTGCCATCGAAGACATCCTGCACCTTGATGGCGTCCCCCGCCGTCGCCGACTCATACATGGCCAGGCAGATAGACTTGGCTCGCTTGGCCTCGACGATGTCGATCTCGGGAGCTCGGCCTTTCTGGATGGCGTCGATGAAGTCCCAGCACTCCAGGGCCATATCGTTCTCCACCCCCATGGGGAAGAGGCGCTGCTTGGCGACGTCATCGAGCTGGGCTCGGTACTCCTTCTCGATCTCCTCGTAGCCGATCGTCGAGCCGTCGGCCAGGGTCACGTCGCCGCCGTTCTGGAAGGGGTGCATCCAGCCGCCCCGGTCCCGGGCGCTCCCTTCCGATCCGTAGAAGACCTGGTTGGACAGTTTCTCGCCCTTGGCCGAGAAGGACCAGGACCACAGGCCCAGCAGACCGCTCTGGAAGGTGAGGGTGCTCATCCAGGTGTCCTCGACGTCCATGGTCTTCGGGCCCAGCTCCGGCGACGGTAGGGTGGGTGACTGGAACTGCGCCGTCTTGCAGTAGACCTCGGTTACGTCACCGAAAAGGAAGCGGATCATGTCGGCCATATGTGCGCCTGCGTCGAAGGCCATGCCGCCGCCGCTGAGTAGCTCCAACAGGCGCCACTGCCAGGCATAGGCTCCCGTGAAGTTCTCCGCCGAGTAGTCCTGGAACGAGAAGCCTTCGACGACGAAGAACCGAATGTCGCCGATGATCTTCTTCTCCGTCAGGGCCCACTTCATGGTGCGGGCCTTGATGCCTCGCCGCACTTGCTCGGCGACGGCACAGATCTTCCCAGACTCGCGCCGGGCCTTCTCCATGAGCTCCGTGGCCTTGATGGTCACGCCACCGGGCTTCTCCACCATGCAATGGATGCCCGCCTCGAGACACGGGACCACGGTGACGTGGTGGAAAGCGTGGGGCGTGCAGTTGTCCACGGCGTCGACCACGTCGGCCGCGATCATCTCCTCCACGCTGCCGAACTGTGCCGGGGTGACGCCGAGCTGCTCCTCGACCGCAGCGGCGTAAGACGTCCGCCGCTCCTCGGACTTGTCGCAGAGCGCGGTGATCTCGAAGGCGTCGTATCCCGCGTCCTTGAGGATCTTGTAGCCGTTCAGGTGGGACCGGGCGATGCCGCCCGTACCCACGATGCCCATGCGGACCTTCTCATCAGCCATTCTGACAGGCACTCCTTCATGCGGCTTGGCGGCCGCTCGTGTCGTGTTGATACGGGGTGAGTGTTCCGGCTCCGGCGCCCGCTCCCTGCGGGCGAAGGACGATTAGCCCCTGGATTTCCGGGATCAAGTCACGCTTCGCGCGAACTCCGCCAGGGCCCGCAGGTTCTCCGGCGAGGTGCCTGCCGGGATCTCACATCCCGCGCCCACAATGTACCGCGGCCGGGCAACGTCATAGCACCGCTGAAGCTCCGCCTTGATGGTCTCGGGGCTGCCCTCCTGAATGTGGGCCACGGGGTTGAGGTTCCCCAGGAGCGTCACATCATCACCGACCTTCCGGCGCGCACCGGCGAAGTCGACGAGGGAGTCGACCTCGATGATGTCCACGCCCAGCCGGCCGAAGTGCGGCAGCAGGTGAGTCGTATCCCCGCACACGTGGAGCCGGGCCAAGGCCCCCTCCTCATGGATTGCCCCGACGATGCCACCGATCCTGGGCAGTACGTGGCTCTCGTAGAACTCGGGGGAGACCAGCGACGAGGCGGCATCGCCGATTCCGATGGCGTCGGCGCCCGCCGCGATCTGGGCTCGGGCGAAGCTGACCTCCAGCTCGGTGACCCAGTCCATCAGCTCGGCCGCGAACCTGGGGTCGTCCAGCGTATCGAGCATGAACTCGGTAACTCCGCGCAGGTTGGCGGCCTGGGCCACCGGCCCCTCGACCCAGCCATCCACCTCGATCTCGCCGCCCACGGCCCCGGCCAGGGCCTCCACGGCAGCGATGCGGTCGCTCATCCGGGGGCCGTTTTCGGGGGCCACGGGTGTCAGGCTCGCCAGGAGCTTCTTGTCGGGCAGCAGCCGGGTCTTGCAGCCGGGCGGCTCTCGGTCGTAGAAGCTCAGCTCGGCGCCCAGGTCCCCGGCTTCGCGCCACGCGTCGGAGCAGCAGGTCACTACGTCCACGTCGAAGTCGTCGGCGACGCGAAGCTGGGCCGCCACGAGGGTCCGGTGGTCCTTCACGTACTCCTCGTACGTGACGCCATGGTGTGCCACGGCGAAGGACATGAGCAGAGGCTGGTTCGGCGCGTGGTCCCGGGGATCCCCCCGGACCGTGGCATGGACTCGCTGCAGGGGTCTCATGGGCTAGAGTTCGCTGCTTGCGGCCCCATCCCTACAGGGGCTGGGCAATGCGCTCTTTCTAACGGCTACCTAAAGCAAGAATCGTCTGCATCGGCGCGAAAGTAGCGGCATGCCTCAATCGGCCGGCGACAACCTACAGGCCTTGCGCGACTTGGCGGCTTCGCGGGGGCCCTCGCTCGCCGTTTGGCGCGCGCGCATCGTCCTCGCCCACCTGGAGGGGCAGACATACCGCGAGGTGAGCGAGCGGTTCGGATGCTCCCAGGCTACGGTGGCCAAATGGGTGCGCCGGCACCGCGAGGAGGGCGTGGGGGGCCTGGAGGACCGGGAGCGCAGCACAACCCTAGGTCCGAGGCAGCGGATGCTCCAAGACTGGCTACCCGAGGTCGTCCGCCGGGGCCCGTCCGCCTACGGGGTAGACAGGTCTCGATGGACGCTCAAGGCCCTACAGAGCCTCTTTGAGCGCCATTTCGGTGATCGGCCCGCCCTGGAGACCATCCGGAGGGAGCTGCGGGACCTCGACCTGAGGCTCTAGTCGCCGACATGTCCAGCGCACCTCATCCCTGACAAGAAATCCCATCCGTTCCGCCGCGAGTCGGGCCCTACTGGCCTCATCCATGGAAAAGTCATACTTGGAAAGTGTCCGTGGCCACACCCGGTCACGGTGGGGGGAGCGAGCTGCCCGCGCCGGGCTATTGCCGCGCCCTGCGCGTGCACAAAAAGGGCCAGCGTAAGGCGCTAGGTGATCCTCTTGCGCCGAGGGGCACGATGGTTCATGGCTAGCCCTTTGCTCGCCGCCAGCCGCCACACCTTTAAACGCGTCTCGTCTCTCCTTTACCTTATGTCTCGGCAAGGAAAAGCGCCGAACAACTCCGACCGCCACACCTTTGAAGGTCTGTCTACCGGAGGATCGAGCCGGGGCACCAAGCGCGGCTCGCCCGGTCGGCAATGCGCCTGCGATGGCGTGGACCCGGGTACGGGGACCCGGGGCCCGCGCTGACTTGAGTACGTCATAGTCGGATGGGTGAGTCATGTCATTGCGTAGACGGCTTGTGATCCTCGTCGGGGGCCCGGTGCTGGTCTGCGTCGTCGTTGCCGTGGTAGCCGTGCTCGTGACCTCCAGGCAGCAGGCGAAGCTGCAGGGCGGCCATCGGGCGCAGGAGCTAGTCAGCCGCGCGTATGTCACCGTGGAGACGGAGCTGGCGCGCTTGGAGATGCTGGCCCGGAGCCTCTCCCAAGACCCCCTTGTCCACGGGACACTCGCTAATGCCGAGCGCGAGCGCGGCCATTGGACGCCCCCGGGGTTCGAGGAGTACCTGGACGGCAGCACCTTCGTGGAGATCGGCACCCGCGAAGGCGGCATCCTGTACTCCTCGCTGGACGCCGAAGGCGTATGGGCTGTCCCTGCCCGCAGCGGCCTCCACGTGATGCGGCCCTCCCAGCGATCGGCCTTGCCGTGGTCGCGCAATGCCGGGATACCTGTGCTCCTGGGCGCGACCCCCGTCGTAGAGCAGAACGGTGATCGCCAGGGACACGTTGTTGTCGGGCGGCCCCTCACCGACAAGTTCTTGGGGCGCATCGCGGCCCACACCGGTTATCCCATCGCCACGTGGGGACCCGACGGAACGCCGGTCTCCTCCTCCCAGAACGTATCCCTTCCGCACCTGTCGGACGTGCTGGACGCTTCGGCCCTCACCCGACTGGCGGCGGGTCGGACGGTCATCGACCACACCGATCAGCTCGGCACCGACTCCATTGCCTGCTTCTGGACCCTGCCCCAGACCGATGCCGCCACGCCCGCCGCCTACTTCGCCGTCGTCGCCCCTCCCACGGTTCTGGCCACCACCAATTGGTCGGCGATCATGTCGGTGGGCGCCATTGCTTTGGCCTGCATTCTCATTACCGTGGTGCTGACGGCGCGGCTCGGCAACCGGCTGGTGGCCGATGTAGCCCAGCTCTCCGCCCTGGCAACCCGCATCGGGAAGGGGGAGCTGGATGCCCGTGTGGATGCCTCGGCCCTGAAGGAGATGGGCAGCCTGGGCACCGCCCTCAACGCCATGGCCGCCCGCATCGAGAGCGCTCAGGAGGAGCTGTCGGGGAGCGAGGAGCGTCTGCTCCATGCCACCATCGAGACCCGGCGGGCGTACGAGGATGCCCTGGGCTCCCTGGCCACGGCTCTGGACACCCGGGATAACGAGACCCGTGAGCACTCCTACCGGGTCATGGAGTTCGCCCTGCGTATCGCCCGCCAGATGGATCTGGACGCCGAGGACATGATCTCCATCGAGCGCGGGGCCTTGCTCCACGATATAGGCAAGATCGGCATCCCCGACTCCATACTCCTCAAGCCCAACCAGCTCTCCACCGACGAGTGGGCGGTGATGAAGGAGCATCCACGCATCGGGTTCGCCATGCTGTCATCGGTGGAGTTCCTCTCCCAGGCGGCCGAGATCGTCTACGCCCACCACGAGCGCTGGGATGGCGAGGGCTATCCACGCGGCCTGGCGGGCGAGGAGATCCCCATCGGTGCCCGCATCTTCGCCGTCGTCGATGCCTTCGACGCCATCACCTCCGACCGGCCGTACCGCAAGGCCATGAGCTACGAGGCCGCCAAGTCCATGCTTGTGGAGGATGCGGGAAGCCAGTTCGATCCAGCGGTCATCGAGGCGTTCTGCCAGGTCGAGGAGGCGGAGTGGGAGGAGCTGCGGCACCAGGTCTCCGAGTACGTGGAGGTCACCCGGGAGCGGGTGGCGCGCAAGGTGGTGGACTTCGACGTCCGCACCGCCAAGGGCCGCGGAGCCCTGGAGGCGCCGAGGCACGGCGCCGACCGAGGCGAGGATGACGACTCCGCCGAGTGGCAGGCCAACGCGGGATGATGATCAGGTAGGGCCCACGCCGCTGGCGAGGAACCCTCTGGCTGGGAGCCGCCTAAGCTCCCCGGAGGTGTTGCCTTGACCGGCCTATTCCTTGCGTCCGTGCTGCTGGCTCAGCCCGCTGACGGCTGGCACGAGGACTTCAGCGATGCCACCCTCGACCCCCTATGGCGCTGGAGCGTACCCCATCCGGGACCCGAGCTTGCCCTTGAGGGGGGCCAGGCGACGGTTACGGTACCTCAGCGCGATGGCGGGTACCTCCTCTGGCCACGGACCCAGGGCGCGCCCATTCTCGCTCGGGAGGCACCGAGCGATGACTGGCGCGCCGAGTGCGTGTTGCGCGTCACGAGCTACGGCCCCGACAGCAACTTCCACGTGGCCTTGTCGGGACTGCCCAACCTCACCACCTTCGTGGGCTGGGGACCCTTCCACTGCCCTCCCCTCCAGGACTCCCCCGACGGCCCCGAGCTGTGGCTGGAGTACATGGGCGCCGGCGGGCTAGCCAAGGCCGAGATGCCCGATGGTCCGGTCGATCTGGCTTTGGAGAAGCGGGGTTACACGTACACCGCCTACCACCGGGCCGGCGATGACTGGATCGAGGCGGGCCGCGCCATCTTCCCCTTCGAGGCGCCATCGGTGGGCCTGGTATTCCGCACCTGGGGCGACGGGCCGGGCATCACGGTGCGGGTCGAGTCATTCAGTTGCGCGCCCCTGCCCGAAGCCTCCACGGAGGTCCCCGCGGCCAGGATCCGCATCGATGCGGCCGACCTCGGCGCCGAGGTCAACCCCTGGATCCACGGCCACTTCCTGGAACCCCTCCAGGGCTGCATCAACGGCGGCCTATGGGCCGAGATGCTCGCCAGCCGGAAGCTCTACGGTCCCGCCGAGGACGGGGTGGTGGAGCCGTGGCGGCCCGTAGGCCAGGGGGCCACCTTCGCTCCCGATACGCAGACCTACTACAGCCCCGCCCAGTCTCAGCGGATCGAGGCCACGGGGGGCGAGCCCCAGGGCATCCAGCAGGACGGCCTGACGCTGGAGGCGGGCCGAGAGTACTCGGCACGGGTCGTCCTCCGCGCCGACCCCGCCGCCGACTGTACCGTCGCCCTGATGAGCGGCGACCAGGTGATCGACGCCGGCTCAGCCACCGCCGGCACCGAATGGCAGACCACCACGCTAACCCTTGCATCCACCGCCGACCTGGATACCGCGAGCTTCCGCATCGCCACATCGGACGAGACCATGCTGTGGGTGGGCGCCACCTCGCTCATGCCCGCCGATAACGTGGATGGCATGCGGCGCGACGCCCTCGAGGCGGCCAAAGCCCTGAACCCTCCCATCGTCCGCTGGCCGGGCGGCAACTTCGCATCGGAGTACGACTGGCGCGATGGTATCGGCGACCGCGACCTGAGGCCCACGCGCTGGAACCACTCCTGGAACGAGCCCGAGCCCAACGACTTCGGCACCGAGGAGTTCCTGAGGTTCTGTGAGGAGGTGGGCGCCGAGCCATACATCTGTGCCAACCTGGGCAGCCATGGCGCCGACCTGGCCGCGGCCTGGGTCGAGTACTGCAACGGACCCGCCGACAGCCCCCATGGCTCCCTTCGCGCCCGCGCCCATCCCGAGCCTCACCACATCACCGTCTGGGGCCTGGGCAACGAGATGTGGGGCGATTGGCAGATGGGCCACCTCTCCCCCGAACGGTACGCCATCAAGGCTGTGGAGGTGGCCCGGGCCATGCGAGCGGCGTCGCCCATCCCCCTCGAGCTCGTGGGCGTGGGGGTACGGGAGGACGAGCGTACTCAGTGGGGCGACTGGAACCAGCGGGTCGTACCCCTGCTCCACCATGAGATGGAGTGGCACTCGATCCACGCGTACCAGGGCGTGCATCCAGGCGATTCCGAGGAGATCAAGTACCTCAGCGCCTTCCAGCAGCTCCTCACCCTTGGGTCCATGCTTGAGGCGGCCGACGAGGTGGTTCACGAAGGCACACCCGAGGGCCACTCGCCGCCCATCCTCAGTCTCGATGAGTGGAACATCAGCGCCCACCCGTACACAATCCGGGACGCCCTTTGGGTGAGCGCCGCCTTCCACCTCATGCACCGCATGGACGACCGGCTGCAGATGGGCAACCTCACCCTGATGTTCAACGTCATGGCGCCGATCCGCGTGCACCCGGGGGGGATCTGGCTGAGTCCGGAGTACTACGCCTTCCGGCTCTACTCCTACTTCGGCGACAACTTCGTCGGCCGGCGGCTGCCCGCGGACGTGCAGGCGGCGCCCTACTCGTCTCGCCTCCCCTCCCTGGATGTGTCCGCCGTCGCTGAGGGGGACACCATCCGGGTGGCGATCATCAACTTCCGGCACGACCAAGCGGTCTCCGTCGATCTGGACCTCGCAGGCCTGGACGGCGATTGGGGCGTGCACGAGGCACGTATGCTGGGAGCGAGCTGGACCGCGGGAGAGCCCGGAGAGGTGTGGATCGAGGAGCGGGAGGGGTCCCTCGCGGAGCTAACGCGCTCGCCCCTGCCGGCCCACTCCGTTACCCTCTGGACGCTCACGCGAGCGCGTTGACGCAGGATCGGCCAGATGGCCTGAGAATGGACTAGCCCATGGCTCAGGGACACGAGAGCGCTGGTCACGCGAGTGGCGGTTCCAAGGCCAATGCCCAGCGGTGGCGTCCACCGTCGCTTCGTGCCGCCCTGTTGGGCCTCGGTTTCGTGGCGGCACTCTCGTGGCTGACCCCGTACAACGACTCGGTCCTCCACAATACCTTCCTGGCCGGCACCAGCTTCCCCGTGGCGCCCTTCGGCATTGTGCTACTCATCGCCGTGCCGCTGAACTTCATCCTGGCACGCCTCAAGCCGAATGTCCTGAAGCCCTTTTCGGCCGCCGAGATGATGACCATGTGGGCGGTGATGCTCATCGCCTCGGGCATCCCCAGCTCCGGCCTGCTACGGATGATCGTGCCCCAAGTAGCGGGGTACCAGTACGGTGCGACCAAGGAGAACGAGTGGGAGGACCGCCTCGGCCCCCACCTTCGGTCCTACATGGTGATCCTGGACGAGGACGCCGCTACGGAGTTCTACACGGGGATGCCCGACGGTCCGCCCTTGCCGGGCATCCCCCCCTCCCTGTCCGTTAGTCGGTGGCAGCACATTCCGTGGTGGGCTTGGCGCGATCCGCTGCTTGGGTACGGAGTCCTGACCCTGGGCGCCTTCCTCGGCTCCATATGCCTGGCGAGCATCCTGCGCCGACAGTGGGTCGAGCGAGAGCGGTACCCCTACCCTCTCGTGCAAGTGCCCCTCGAGATCGCCCAGGCCTCGGAGGCCAACCGGGGCATGCCGCCCCTGTTCCGGAGCTTCCTGTTTCTGGCGACGGCGGGGGTCATCATCGCCCTCCACACCCATGCGGGCCTGTGCCGGCTGTACCCTCATATGGGTAACTTCCGCTTCGCCATCGATCTACAGGGGATCCTCACCGAAGCGCCGTGGCGGTACCTGGAGGGCAGCCTGAAGTACTGGCGCGTCTACCCTCTCGCCATCGGCCTAACCCATGGCGTGAACACCGAGGTGCTGCTCTCGGTGTGGTCGATCAAGGCCTTCTTGGGTCTGCAGCAGATGTGGTTCGGATCCCGGGGCGAGTATGGCGGCGAGGTGGCTTTCGGCTGGGATCCCGCGTACCAATGCTACCCCCAGCTCGCGGCGTACCTGGCCCTTTCGGGCTGGATCTTCTGGATGGCCCGCCATCACCTGCGGGACGTCTTCCGGTGCGCCGTCGGCAAGTGCCCCGTCGATGACTCCCAGGAGCCCATGCGATACCGCCGGGCGGCGTGGGGCTTCATGTTGGCTGTACTGGTGCTGATCGGGTGGTTCCTTTACTCGGGCGTCCGGCTCCCAGTGGCGCTGGTCGTCACCCTGGTCTACTTCGCCATCGCCACTGGCTGCACTTGGCTGGTCTGCCAGGGCGGCCAGATGCTCGTGGCCGCTCGCACGGTGCCCAGTGACACCCTCATCGGGCTCTTCGGCAAGACCTTCCGATTTCGGTGGGCCGGCTCGACCCTCTTCAGCTTCAGGACGGTCACCGACAAGGAGCTGGCCGTCCTGCCGATGTTCGAGAGCCCCTTCAGCAAGGACCTGAGGGAGATCCTCATGCCCAATGCCGCGAACCTCACCCGGGCCGCCGATGCCGGGGTAAGGCGCAGACAGCTTCTGGGGCTGGGGGCCGGTGCCATCCTCCTCTCGATCATCGTGGCCGCGCCCCGGAAGGTCGCCCTGGGTTACGAGTTTGGTGCGGCCACGCTGCCCGATCTGTGGGGCTTTCGGACCGCGGCGACCCTTCCCTTCGACTGGCCGGCCCGCTTCATGGTCCGCGACTTCCCGACCAACGCCACTAACATCATGTACTTCCTGCAGGGCGCCGCCTTCGTGCTCGGCTGCCTGATCCTACGGTCCAAGTTCCTGTGGTTCCGGTTCCATCCGGGCGGCCTGCTCATCGCCGGGAGCTTCGCCGGTGATGTCTTCTGGTTCAGCATGTTCCTCGCATGGGCGATCAAGTCTGTCATCTTGTACTTGGGTGGCGCCCGCCTGCTCCGAGCGGCCAAGCCCTTCTACTACGGGCTCGTCGTCGGCGATACCGTGTCGTGGGTCGTCTGGATGATCGTCGGCCTGGTGATCCAGGACGAGACCCGAACCTACGCGCTGATGCCCCTGTGAGCGCGGCTACCCCAGCGTATCGGCCGCAGGGTCGTGCTCTTCCGCGTAGGCCCGGGCCTTCGTCAACCCCCGGTTCGCATAGCAGAACACACAGCCCGAGGGGCAGGTATCGTACGCACCGATGTCCACCGACTTGTAGCAGCCACAGCCCTTACGGGTAGCGGCGCGCTTGAGCGCGGGCTGGGGGTCCATGCCCGCGGCGATGAGGGCGTCCCGATCGATGCACCGGGCCTGCGGGATCGCTCCGCCGGGCGGCGCCGGGATGCAGCAGGCTCGCAGCTCGATTCCTCGCTGGGCGGCGATGGCCGATAGCTCATGGGCCAGGTCGTGCTGGTCCTCGAGGGGCAGCTCCTCGAAGGTCACGCCCAACTCACGCAGGCGCGCGTTGACCTTGCGGTACTCCTGCACGAAGCTGTACGCGCAGACCCGGGTATGCCCCGCCAGAGCATCGGCGAGGCGCGTGAAGCGCTCGACCACTTCCGCTCGGGGCGTTCGCTGGGTGATGACGATGGGGTCGAAGCGCCACATCACATGGCCAGCGGAGAACCGCGATGCGATCTCCCGAGCCTGGGCCACGGCCTCCCGCCAAGGCGGGGCGCAGGGCTCCAGGTCCGCGGGATGGCCGGTGATGGTGAACTGGCAGATGAAGGGCGCGTGGCCGGCGATGGTATCCAGATGGGGCAGCAGTGGGGCGTAGTCCTTGGACCACAGCACCATGGCCCGCACCGCTTCGCGCCTCAGGTCAACCTCATGCCACTGACGGCTGAACACGTGGAAGTACCGGCAACGCCCCGCCTTCAGGCGACCGAGGAGCCACTCGGTGTAGTACGCGGGGATGTCGGTTCGTCTCGAGGCGGAGATGACCTGGGGCTCGCTCATGTTGGGAGCCATTGGCCGCGGCCCGCCGAAGCCCTCTCACTCGGACTGGGGCGTCAGCTCGATCTCCCGGATGATGAGCCACTCGATCTGGTCGGCCAGGCACCGGATCCGAACAGCCGTGACCCGCTGGCCGCCAAGATCCGCCTCCGCGCCCTCGCCCGCGAATCGCGCGACCTCCTCGAAGCGCTCCCCGTCACCTGAGATCTCGAGCACGCCGTCGAGAAGCACGTCCCGGCTGTGGCCGCTGGGCGGGTGCGCCGTGAGCACCCGAAGGTGCCGAAGGGCCATCGGCTCCTCGAGGACCAGGGTGAAGTGATCTCCCTCCACCAGGCCCCTGGCGCTCCAGAAGAAGCTGTCCCTGGTGTCGCCATCGAAGGCCCGGATGGGCCGGTAGTCCATGTAGGTCTCGATGGTCGTCTCGATCCGGGCCGGGCGAGTCCAGGCGGGCTCCCGGCTTGAGTCCAGTGCGGGGAACGTGGGGTAACCGGCATCGACGCCCAGGGATTCGAGCCATGGCAGATGCTCATCGACTCGGGCCCGGAAGTCTGGGTAGTCACGCTCCGCCGGTGACCAGCCGATCTCCGCCAGGGCCAGCAGCCGGGGGAAGATCTGATGGTCGATCCCGGACTGGGGCACGAGGTGGGTCCACATGTTGGCCTGGACCCCGAGGATGTGCCGCGCCTCGGCCGGCGCCAGCTCCGCGGGGGTGGGGTCGTAGCTGTAGGTCTTGGCGAGGTCCGTTACATTCACCGGGTAATCGAAGTAACAGTAGGTGGTCGGGCTCATCACCACGTCGTGGCCCATCTCCGCCGCCGCGATTCCTCCCTCGGTGCCCCGCCACGACATGACCAAGGCCCCTTCGGCCAAGCCGCCTTCCAGGATCTCGTCCCAGCCGATGGCCCGCCGGCCCTTCTCGGCGAGCATATCGACCACCCGGCCCACGAAGTAGCTCTGCAGCTCCTCCGGCGTCTCCAGGCCCTCGCGCTCCATGGCCGCCTGGCAGTCGGCGCACTCCATCCACCGGATCTTGGGCACCTCGTCGCCGCCCAGGTGCACCACTTCCGATGGGAAGATCTCCAGGATCTCGGTCCACACGTCCTCCAAGAAACGGTACGTGCTCTCCTTGCCGGGGCAGAGCACGTCGGGGAAGACGCTGATGCGGTACGGCACCTCGTAACCCTCGCCCACGCAGCCCAGCCACGGGTAAGCCGCCAAGGCTGCCATGGAATGGCCCGGTGACTCGATCTCGGGCACCACGGTGATGTACCGCGAAGCAGCGTACTCCACGATCTCGCGCATCTCCGCCTTACTGTAGTAGCCGCCCTCGGTGTTCTGATTGGAGGCATGGAGGGAGCCGATCCGGGTCAGGTCGGGATAGGCCTCGATGAAGGGCCGCCAGCCTTGGTCGTCGGTCAGGTGAAGGTGGAGGACGTTGAGCTTGTACCGCGCCATCAGGTCGATGTACCGCTTGATGTAGTCCACATGCAGAAAGCAGCGGGAGCAGTCGAGCATCAAGC
>WJIW01000400.1 GCA_014730065.1 Armatimonadia bacterium
CCCTCAAGCCGGGGATCGGGGTCCTCCCTCGCTATCCGAGGTCTGAGCGGGCGGGTGAGACGACAGTGAGCACAGAGCCCATCGGAGTCGCGGTGCTGGGTTGTGGCGTGGTTGGCTCCGGCCTCGTACGGGTGCTCGAGGGGGCTCGCGATGAGGTCGCCCGCCGGGCGGGCGCTCCGGTACAGATCCGGGGCATCGCCGTCGCGAGACCCGAGCGCGAGCGCCACGAGTGGGTCGATCCCTCCCTCATCACCGCAGACACCGCTGAGCTGGCCGTCCGGGATGACGTCCAGATCGTCGCCGAGTGCATCGGCGGCACCGGCCAGGCCCGGAAGTATGTCGAGGCGGCGCTCCGCGCCGGCAAGCATGTGGCCACAGCGAACAAGGAGCTGATGGCCAAGCACGGCCACGACCTCTGCAAGATCGCCGACACCAGCGGCGTGGCCCTGCGGTACGAAGGCAGCGTGGCCGGCGGCATACCCCTCATCGGGCCCGTGCGGACCTCCCTCGCCGCCGACCGCATCGAGCGCATCCTCGGCATCCTCAACGGCACCACCAACTACATCCTGACCCGCATGAGCCGAGACGGCATGGGGTTCGACGAGGCCCTCGCCCAAGCCCAGGAGCTAGGCTATGCCGAGGCCGACCCCACCGACGATGTGGACGGCTTCGATGCCGCCTACAAGCTGAACATCGTGGCCTCCATCGGCTTCGGGCGCTCCCTCAGACTGGATGACCTGCATCGAGAAGGCATTCGAGACGTCACCGCCGAGGACATCGCCGTGGCGGACCGCCTGGGGTACGTTATCAAGCTCCTGGCCATCGCCAAACGCGATGACGAAGAGCGCCTGGAGCTCCGGGTCCACCCCACCCTGGTGCCCCGGACCCATCCCCTCGCTGCCGTGTCCGACGAGTTCAACGCCGTCTTCGTCAATCTGCGACACGCCAAAGAGGTCATGTTCTACGGACCGGGAGCCGGTCTCGGGCCGACGGGGAGCGCCGTGGCGGGCGATGTGGTCGACATCGCTCGGGACGTGGTCGCCGGCGCGCGCTCCCGCATCCGATGCACCTGCCGGCCCGAGCCCCAGGTGCGGGGCATCGAGGAGATCCAGACTAAGTTCTACCTGAGACTGACCACCCGCGACCGCACCGGAGTGCTGGGCGGCATCGCGCTGATACTCGGAGAGTACGATGTGGGCATCGCCACCGTCTTCCAGGAGCCCAGCGGAGACGATCGGTCCCAGATCGTCATCGTGACCCATCCCGCCAGGGAGAAGGACCTCAGGCGGGCGCTGCGGGAGATTGACCGGCTGCCCGCCGTGCACGCCATCGCCTCCACCCTTCGCGTGGAGGAGTAGCCCCCCATTGGGAGGATCGCCATGGACGCCGTCATGACAACCGAGCTTCAGGCCGTGCCCAAGATCCGCTCGGGCAAGGTGCGCGACATCTACGACGCCGGCGACGCCCTGCTGATCGTCGCCACCGACCGCATCTCCGCCTTCGACGTGGTCATGCCCACGCCCATTCCCGACAAGGGCAAGGTCCTGACCCAGATGACCCTGTACTGGCTCGAGCGGTTCGGCGGAGTGTGCCCGAACCACCTCATTACCGCCGATCTGGACGAGTTTCCCGAGGCCATCCGCTCCGACCCCAGCGCCGAAGCCCTCCGAGGGCGCTCCATGCTGGTCCGCCGAGCCGAGGTCTTCCCCGTCGAGTGTGTGGCCCGGGGCTACCTGGTCGGCTCGGGCTGGCTGGAGTACCAAGCCACCGGCGAGGTCTGCGGCCACGAACTGCCCGAGGACCTCTCCGAAGCCGACAAGCTCGAGCCCCCCATCTTCACGCCGGCCACCAAAGCCGAGGAGGGCCATGATGAGAACATCTCCCGCGAGGCGGCCGCGGGCATCGTGGGCCAAGACACGGCGGGCCGCCTCGAAGCCCTGACCTTGGACCTCTATCGCCGAGGCGCCGACATAGCCCGGGACAAGGGCATCATCATCGCCGACACCAAGTTCGAGTTCGGTCGCTACGAAGGTGAGCTGATCCTCGTCGACGAGGTGCTCACCCCCGACTCGTCCCGGTTCTGGCCGGCGGAGGAGTGGAAGCCGGGTACCAATCCGCCTAGCTTCGACAAGCAGTTCGTGCGGGACTACCTGAAGACCCTGGACTGGGACCGGAAGCCGCCGGGGCCCGCCCTGCCCGACGACGTGGTCCGGAAGACTCGGGAGAAGTACATCCAGGCTTTGACCCAGCTCACGGGGCGCGGCCTGACCTAGAGCGGCTCGCTTCGGAGGTCCGCGGTGCCAATCCCCATGCCCAAGCGGCTGAACCCCTTCGAGTGCCGGGTACTCGATACGGTTCGGAGACGCGAGCTGCTGCGATCGGGCGCTTCGGTGCTGGTGGCTTTCTCGGGCGGGCCGGACTCCTCGGCCCTGCTCCGGGCACTGGTGGCCCTGCGGCCCGAGATGGATCTGACCGTTTGTGCCGCCCACGTGGTCCACGGCCTGCATGACCATGCCGAGGCCCATGCCGAGCACTGCCGGGTGGTGGCGCGGGAGCTGGCGGTGGCCCTTCGTGTTCGGGAGGTCGATGTCCGGGGCCGGGCCGCTCGGGAGCGGCTATCGGTCGAGCACGCCGCCAGGGAGGAGCGGTATGCCGCCCTCGCCGATCTGCGGGCCGCAACGGAGTCCCGCTACATCGCCACCGGGCACTCGTGCGACGATCGCGCGGAGACGGTGGTGGTCAACTTGTTGCGGGGAACGGGTGCCGAGGGGCTCGTGGGAGTCCCCCCCGTGCGCGGACACATCGTCCGGCCGCTCATCGAGAGGAGCCGCACAGAGATTCTGGAGTACCTCGATGAACGCGGCATGCCGTGGGTCGCCGA
>WJIW01000401.1 GCA_014730065.1 Armatimonadia bacterium
CCCATACCCCCCACCTCGCGGGCTGGGTGCTCTCCACCGACCCCGAGGAGTGGGATCGCAAGGCCTTCGCCGAGCGGTTCCCCGATCCCATCGAGCTGGTCACCGGCGAGGTGGCCGAGATCGAAGCCGAAATGGCCGCCACGCGGGAGTGGCTGATCGAGGAGCATGGCATCGAGCAGATCCTCTTCATCAAGAGGAACACGTACACGGCCAACCACTACTATACCGAGTTCATCAACTCCCGCTGGCTCCCCGGCGGAGGGCTGTTCGTTCTCGACCTGCGCGATGGCAGCGTTCGGGAGGTTGCGCCGGAGCTGGCAAGCGGCGTGACCGGCCGCATGGACCTGGCCTTCGACGCGGAGCGGGTGCTCTTCGGCTGGAAGACTGGCCCCGACCAGGGCTACCGCATCCACGAGGTCGGCATCGGTGGTGGCGGTTTACGGCAGGTCCTCGATCCGCCCCCGAACGAGGCCGAGCTGATCGAGACGTACCGCAACGTCTACCACCACGGCACCGATGACATGCACCCCTGCTACCTGCCCGACGGCAGCATCGTGTTCATCTCGACCCGGTGCCAAGCGGGCACCCTCTGCGACGGCATCGATAGCTTCACCACCACGGTGCTCTACCGCATGAACGCCGACGGCACCGGCCTGAGGCAGCTCAGTCATGGGGCCCTGAGCGAGGGCACCCCGTCGCTGCTGCCCGACGGACGGATCATCTACACCCGCTGGGAGTATGTCGATAAAGGAGCCGTGTCAGCCAAGGGGCTCTGGGCCATCAGGCCCGACGGCACGGGCACGGTGGAGGTCTACGGCAACAGCCTTCTGCTCCCGCCCACACTGCTCCAGGCCCGGGCGGCGCCGGGTGGCCCGAACTCCTTCGTGGCCCTGGGCTCTCCGCACTATCCCCAGAACGCCCTGGGCACCGTCCTGGCTATCGACACCAGCCGTCCCCTCCGCAGCGAGGACGCTGTCACCTACCTCACGCCCCAGGTGAAGATCCTCGCCGAGTGGGGCTGGGACTACTTCACCGATGAGGCCGGCGAGGGAATCCGGGACACGGCGGGCCATGGACCGCTGTTCCGCGACCCCTATCCGCTCGAGGGCGGCGACATCCTGGTCTCCCACAAGCCCGAGGGCTACGGCGGGAGCTACGCCTTCAACGGCTACGGCCTGTATCTGCTGGGGCCCGACGGCTCCCTCTCGCCCGTGTACCACGACCCGCTCATCTCGTCGTGGCAGCCGATCCCCTTGCGGCCGCGTCCCCGGCCACCGGTGCTCGCATCGGCGATCGATCCGGAACTAGCCGAGCAGGGCCTGGCCCGGTGCGTGGTGACCGACGTGTACCGAGGCATGGGCGATGTGGAGCCGGGGACCATCCGGCACCTGAGGGTCCTGGAGCAGGTGGCTCGGCCGTGGAGCGCTCGTCGCCACGGCCGGCTGCTGGAGGACGAGTACGACCAGCAGCATGCCGTGGTGTCCAAGGATACGGCCCTGGGCCTGAAGGTGCTCCATGGCGTGGTGCCTGTAGAGCCCGATGGCAGCGCGCACTTCCTCGTCCCCGCCGATGCGAACATCTTCTTCCAGGCACTGGACGAGAACTACCTGGCCGTCCAGACCGAGCGCACCTTTGTCAACTACATGCCCGGCGAGACGCGCTCATGCATCGGCTGCCACGAGACGCCCGAGGTCGCGGCACCCAGGCCGCGGGAGCTGGAGCCGATGGCGCTCACCCGCCAGGTCTCCACGCTGGGCCCGCAGCCCGGCGATGTGTCGCCCAACCGGCCTCTGCACTACCCCACCGACGTGCAGCCCATATGGGACCGGCATTGCATCGAGTGCCACAACGGGGAGCGCGCCGAGGGTGGCCTGAACCTGACCGGCACACCGACGCGGATGTTCTCCGCCTCCTACGAAGCCCTACTGGCCGAGCGGCGCGGGGCTCGGCAGGACCGGGTCGAGCCCGGCCTGGTCCCCACCATCGGTGAGAACCACCCCAAGGTGGGCAATGTGGCCTATCTGCCGCCGCGCTCGCTGGGGAGCCATGCTAGCCTGCTCATGGCCATGCTCATGCCGCAGGCCATCCACCTCGAAGACCCGGGTCAGAGGGAGCGACTCCATCGGCTGCTGGAGGCTCACGAAGGGGTCGAGCTGAGCCAGCCGGAGCTGGTGCGGGTGGCGACTTGGGTGGACACCAATGCCCAGTACTACGGCTCTTATTTCGGGCGGCGGAATCTGGCGGACGAGGGCCACCCGAACTTCCGGCCCGTGCCCACGTGGGAATCGGCCCTGGGGACATCGCCGTTGCCCGAAGACGAGAGGTAGCGATCTCGGGTGGCGGCGGGCCTCCGTGCCCCCCGTTACGGCTGGAACCCCCTGTAGTGCCCCTTCGGGTTGAAGGGGGACGGGTGACTCTGCGAGCTTCGCCCGCAGTCTGCCCTCACCTCGATCCTCTCCCATCGCTGCGCGACGGGAGAGGAAGCTCTGTGGAACCCCCTGTAGTCCCCTTCGGGTTGAAGGGGGACGGGTGACTCTGCGAGCTTCGCCCGCAGTCTGCCCTCACCTCGATCCTCTCCCATCGCTGCGCGACGGGAGAGGAAGCTCTGTGGAACCCCC
>WJIW01000402.1 GCA_014730065.1 Armatimonadia bacterium
CTGCCAGGAGTGTGAGGGGTCACGCCCCAGCCTGCAAGCTACGGGCGCACGTCGCCCGGGGCCATTTGATCCAACTCCTCTAGCGTGAACCGGACGCTCACGATGTACGGCTCCTCGCCCTCGGTCCAGTGGCCGTAGGTGGTCGCCACGAAGGTCCCATCGGGAAGGACCTCCAGGCCGGGGTAGCCGCAATCCCATGCGCTCTTGTTATCCAGCAGCCGGACTCGGTACTGGCCTTCCCGTCCCTCGACGATGTCCTCGTACGTCCCGACCCATGCCACGAAGTCGCCCTGGGTGGGCGTGTCGTGACAGGTGTCTCGGAATACCACGACCAGGCGGCCATCGGGCGCGTACCGTGCCGTGTGGCGATCGCCCGTCAGCGCCGCGGGCAGCTCGCGCGGCTCGGTCCACGTCTCGGCCTCGTCGTCGGAGAAGATGACCATAGAGTTCAGGACCCGGCGGTTCTCGCGCAGCAGGGCGCAGATCTGGTCGCCATCGGGCGACCTCACCAGGCCCGGCTCGCAGATGTCGGCCTCCTCGTGCTGGTGAACCACGATGGGCTCATCGGACCACGTCAGACCGCCATCACTGGAGAACACCTGGAACAGCGTGATGCGACCCATGTCGAAGGGCTCGTCGCGGAGGAACCGGCCGTCATCGTGGAACATGGCCAGGTACCGGCCGTCCTTCAGGCGCATCACATCGCCCATGGCTACGATGCCGCCATAGTCTCCGATGGGCTCCAGGGGCGACCAGGTCTCTCCATCGTCCTCGGAGACCGCCATCCGAATGGGATGCAGGCCGGAGAACATGATCAAGCGCCGCTGGCCGGTCTCGGGATCGATGACCCGGTAGAGGGTGGGCACCTCGAGGGAAGTCGACCAGTTGTCGGGTGTGGGTAGCCTGTCCGACCAGGTCAAGCCGCCATCGTCACTTCGCTTGTAAACGATGGCGCCTCGGCCGTGGCCCTTAGGGTACACGGCCAGGATCGTCTCGCCATCCTCCAGGAGGACCGTCGTCACATGGCCCAGGTACTGGCCCTGCTCCCGGTCGACGACCACCTGCCGGGTCTCATCATCGGCCAGGTCGATCAGGGGGATACTGTAGCCACGCGGGGGCTGGGCCGCGGCCCCGGCGCACACGGCGCCGCCCAGGGCGACAACCCACACGATCTGCTTGCCCATCGTCCGGCTCACCTCCGAAGGTACTGCACGCTACTTCCCCCTAGACGAGGCCCGTGCCTTGATTCTCGTCGCGGGACACGGGATCGGCAATCGGATCAGCGAATAGAGACCGGTGCTGAACTGCATCTTGGAGGCCCGCATGCCCGTCATCCTAACGCTGTTCCTTCTGGCCTGTTCAGTGAGCGCCACCGACGTTACGACCGACCACGACGCCGCCGGTGATGGCACCACCGACGATACGGCAGCCTTCCAGGCGGCCCTCGACGCTTGCCATGGGGCCGGAGGGGGCGCGGTCCACGTTCCCGCCGGCCGATACCTGATCGCCGGGCACCTGACCGTGCCCGATGGGGTGGTGCTCGAGGGTGTGTGGCGAGCCCCCCATGGCGTCAGCCTCCACGAGAGCGTCAACCCCGATGAGCTGCGCCTCGACGGCAGTGTGCTCCTTGTGACCGAGGACGCGGGCGATGCGTCCGGCACGCCCTTCATCACCCTGGGCAACAACGCGGGTCTGAAGGGCCTCACGATCTTCTACCCCGAGCAGACCCAGACCGATCCGCCCGTCGCCTACCCGTGGACGGTCCGGGCGCTGGGCTGGGACACCTCCATTCGGGATGTCCTCATGATCAACCCCTACCAGGCGGTGGACCTGGGCTCGGCGTACGTGGGCCGGCACACCGTCCGCGGTCTGTATGCCCAGGCTCTCTACCGGGGCCTGTTCATCGACGACTGCCACGACATCCTGCGGATCCAGGATGTGCACCTCTTCCCCTTCTGGGACTTCCTCATGTCGCCGCTGAAGGACTTCATGGAGCGAGAGGCCGACGCCTTCGTGATCGGCCGCACGGACTGGCAGCAGATGACGGACTGCTTCTGCATCGGGTACCGCACGGGCTTCAGGTTCATCGATAGCCCAATGACGGAGCCGTATGACCCCGGACCCGGCAATGTGCTGATCCAGGGTGGCGGCGCCGATGGATGCCGTCGGGCCGTATGGGTGGAGCAGACCCAAGGTCACGCCGGCGTGAGTTTCACGGGCTGCCAGATCTTCGGCGATATCATCGTCGAGCCCACCAACGAGGGACCCGTGAAGTTCACGGGGTGTGGCATCTTCGGGAGCATCCACGGCGAGGAGGGCGTGCGCTTCGGCCGGATCGCCGGCAGCGGCCCGGTCCTGTTCACCGGCTGCCATTTCCATGCGCTCCACCCCGACGCCCAGGACGCGAGTGCAGGGATCGTGGCAACCGAAGGTCGCCTCACGATCACGGGCAGCGTCTTCGAGACGCCCCTGCCCCGTGCCATCGTCCTGCAGGAGTCGGTGCGTGCCGCGGTGGTCATGGGCAATCAGTTCAGTGGCCCGGAGCCCATTGTGGATCGCACGGACGGGGCCGCCCAGATCGGCCTGAATGCCCGCCTGGCCGACGTTGACGCGCCGTAGGCCTGTCGGCTCCCTGCGCTAGCGGCATGCTCCCGCGCGCCATGCCCCGACGGCCTCCGAAGTGCGCAGCGCCCTTGTGTACAGGCGCGCCGTCTGAACGCTTTCGTGCGCGCGCACCTTCTCATCGGCTTTGGGGACTCCCATGCCGAAGTCGAAGCGCGTCCAGCCGAACTCCCGGCTCTCTCCACCATCGCACAGTTTGCCATCGATGACGTAGCTGATGATCTTGGGCCCGCCGTCGACAATGGCCACGACGTGATGGAGCCCTTCGCCGGCGAGGCCCCCCGGGTCGCTGGCCCATTCGGTCTCGTGCTCGCCGTCGGTGAGCCGCAGCACAACGTTGTGGTCAGTGCCCATGGACAGAGTCAGGTCGCCGGCATCGAGCAGAACGTCGCCGGGCTTGCATCCCTCTGCCTCGAGCCACGCCTCCAGCGTGAACCCCTCGCGCTGGCCGAGGTCGGGCCACCGGATCTCGCCGGTCTCCCCTCCCCCGAGCTGCGCCACCCGTCCCTCGCGCGGCACCTCGGCGACCTCATGCTGCCTCCAGAGGCCCCGGAGCAGCTCCCAGTCGACGGGATGCACTCGTGCCGTGACCTTGTTCGTCTCGCTGATGAAGATCTGGCCGCCGTCCTCGATGAAGTCCGGATAGCCGATCCGAACGGTGGGGTCGTCGTCGTACAGGCAGATCTCCGGCTCACTC
>WJIW01000403.1 GCA_014730065.1 Armatimonadia bacterium
AAGCCGTACCAAGCGATGAGTAGCAGCGCGCCGACGATGATTCCCGTGGCGGCCGCCGATGATCCGCGCCGCCATACGAGCCACCAGGCAAGCAAGGCGAGAAGCGGCAAGGACACGATCACCGACCACTTCCCCTCATCGACCAAGGGCTCGGCCGCGAGCAGCGTGTTCACCACATTGGCGTTGGTCTCCACCCCGTACATGCGGCCGCCTCGACCGAGATAAGGTGCCGGACGTAGGTCATGCAGACCCGCGGCCGTGGCACCGATCAGCACGATCTTGCCGCGTAGCTGGGACCCCGGCACCCGCCCGCCATGGACGTCGGCGGCGCTGACCCGTGGGAAGGTCCCTGCCGGGCCGGCGTAGCTGATCCACATGTGCTCATCGCTGAGCGGAAGGCGCCGGCCCGCCACATGGAGGGCCTCCGGCTCCGCTGCGTACATCTCCGCCGCCTCCTGGGACGCGGCGACTCGGGCGATCTCGCAGGCGAAGTTGGGGTATGCCAAGCCGTCGGGTCCGGCGTAGTAGGGGCGAATCCGTCGGTACCGTCCATCGCCATCCTCGACCAGATTGGCGAAGCCGACGGCGCCAGCGGCCTCGGTGAGGGGCAGGATCGGTGGCTGAAACCGCGCGATCTCGGCGGGCCCCGGTCTTGGCGCCGGGCCCAGGGTCTCCCGGAATGCGTCGAGCCGGCGGGTACCCTCGGCACTGACCACCCGGTCCTCCAGGATGCTGGCGGGGAGAACCACCCGACCGTGGCGCTCCATGGACCGAGCCAGGGCCTCGTCCCCGCCGGGGTCCAGTCGTCCCTCCTCCAGCAGCAGTACATCAAGCCCCACGACGCGAGCGGGCTCGAGCCGATCGATCAGCTTAGCGTATACCGACCGGGGCCAAGGGAACTGCCCGAGCTGGGCATCATCCAGGCTGAGATCATCGATCTCCACGATCAGAATCTCGTCCACGGGCGGCGGGTTGGGTCGGTACTCGGTGGCGATGTCGTAGGCGAGCTGCTCGGGACGGGAGAAGGAGGCGGGGAAGCGCCAGGCAATCGCGGCGAGGGCGAGACCTAGGAAGAGGCAGAGCTGGAGGCTGCGGAGCCGCATTCCCGCTGCCCGTCGGTGGGATTGCCCGTCACTGCCCGCCTTGCCCATGTGCTATGTATACCGGATATTCCAACATCTGCGCGCTAGTATTTCCAGAGATGGCTACCGGAGCGCGATGTAATCCACCTGGAATCGGACCTCCGCCACATCCACCGGGTCCAGCCTCAGGTGCTCGAGGGTACCGCTCCACAGGGGGTGCTCGCCGACGGGAATGGCATGCACGTGCCACTGGCCGTCCAGCGGGACATCGAAGCTCATGGCCCGCTCACCGCTCAGCCCGCCCATGGTGGTTGCCCAGAAGACCTCGCCTCGGCCGGCCTCCGGGGTGCCCTCCTCGGGAGCCTCGGCGCGCATGCGGATCTCCACCACCGAGTACTGGTCACACGGCAGGTACGACTTGGGGCCGGAGAGCTGAGGATCGGGACCTGTGGACACGGCTTCGAGCGCGCCCCAGCTCTGCCGGAACCCCTCCAGCCGGATGGGCTGCCAGCCCTCGGGATCGTAGTTGAAGCTCCAGCGGTCGGTCCGGGGCAGGTCCACGTCGGGCCGCTCCTCCGGCGCCGGGGCCACGCCCTCGGGCCAGTCGCCGGTCTCACAGAAGGCCCGGCGCACCGCTTCCAGATAGTCGAACCCCCACTCGATGCTCGGCTCGAGCACCGAGCCCTCGCCCCACTCGTTCCAAGCCTCGATCATCACGACCTGGTCGTCGTTCATGGCCTCCTGCGCCCACACCAGCGACTGCTCGAACAGCTCGGGCGTGCTGCCGACGCGCCGTAGGTCCTGATCCTTGGTCCAGGGCCGGCGGTCCCAGCCGGGCATGACCGTGGGCCAGAAGCGCCCTCCTGTATGATCCGCCCAGTGCTCCCAGAGGCCGCGGCCCTGCTCGATCAGATGCTCGTAGCTCATCTCGAGGTACTCGCCGCCAGGGCCGGTTACGGGCGAGCCCGCATAGGGGTAGTTGTACAGGCAGAAAGCGTCGATTCCCGCCTCGATGCCCCGCTCGATATCTTCCACCCCGGAGATATGGCCCTCGCAAGACACGAGATACAGGCCCGGCAGGCCCGCCTCCCGGCATCGGGCCTCCAACTCATCGAAGGCGGCCCTCGCCCCATTCACCCCGAGGGTCCTCACGAAGCTGTACCCGCTGAGGATCATGAGCACGGGCCTGCCGTCGATGCGCAGATACGACGGATGGGTTAGGTACGCGTCGATGACCACGTCTCCGAAGCGCCGTAGCTCCTCGGCGTCCTGGGTCTCGGGGGGCTGATGGTTGCACCAGTTGAGGCAGAAGCGGAACTGGTCGATGGACTCCGACTCCAGCATGGCCCGCAGCGCTTCCTCGAGCATCTCGCTGCCCTGGTGGCTGTAGTAGTCGAAGGCGAAGAAGTCGACGCCATGCTCCAGGGCCCACTTGATGTGCCAATCGGCGACGGCGGTATCGCCCTCCCGGTAGTAGCCGAGGAGCGGATGGAGCACATCGTCCATGGCCTTGATGCAGTGCCACCGGTCGGCATGGCTCCAGCCGGGGAAGTAGTACGCTCCGACGAGGGCCTCGCTCTCGACCGGCTGAGGCGGGCCCGGGGGTTGCGGCAGGTCCCGGTCCTGGGCGAGCGCCATGGTCATCAGGCCTCCCGCGAGAAGCACGAGCGTCATCCTCATCGTATCACTCCACCACCGGCAGAATCAGCGCCGACGGACGCTCGGGCCCGAAGTGCAGCGCATTCGTGGCGGTCCGCGGGGGACCCTGATCCGTGCCGTTATTGGGATTCGCAGCGAACCTGGGGTAGTTGCTGCTGCTAACCGCCAGCCGGATCCGATGGCCGGCATTGAAGATCAGGCTGGTGGACCACAGGTCCACCTCCACCTCGACGACCTCACCCGGCTCCAGTAGCTCCTCGGTCTGGAAGCCACGGCGGTAGCGCGCCCGAGCGATGCCGTCACACACTAGCAGGCTGCGGCCATCGGGGTACACGTCCGTGAGCTTGGCGGTGAAGTCCGTGTCGGGGGCATCGGAGCTGACCCACAGCCGAGCGGTGACGCGTCCCGTCACCTCGATGGGCTCCTCCAGCACCTCCGTCTCGAAGACGATCACATCGTCCCTCGCCTCTACCTCCCGCTGATCCATGGGGCCCTTGGCGAGGAACAGGTTCGCGCCCCCGATGGTGGGAACGGGCTCCTCGGGGTCGAAGAGGTACGTGACAGCGTGGGGCTCGACAGGCGGCTCCAGCGAGAGCCTTCCGCCGCCATTGAGGTGGAAAGGGGTGTCCGTAGCGGGGATGGGCCAATCCTCACTGAACCGCCACTCGTTGCCCGGTGCGTCGGGCTCATCCCATGCGCCCATGGTAAAGTACGCCACAGGCGGCCACTCGGGCGGGATGTCCGTCGGCTCGCCGCCGGTGGGGTCGAGCCACCACCGCATCCACTCGATCACATCCATGCCCGGAGGCAGCAGGGCTTCGTGTGGGTACTGGACCTCGTCATTGTGGTTCGCGATCCCGTGGGGCCAGGGACCCATGATGAGCCGCTGGTTGCCTCGGGCGCCCTCGCCGCCTTGATACTGGAGAGCGGTAAACGCGTCGATGGTCCCCTGACCGAAAATGTCGTACCAGCCGCCCCAATGAAGCGCGGGCGCGTGGGCGCTGCCAGCGGCCTCGGTGATATCGTAAGTGGACCGCACCGCGGCCGACTCCCGGTGCTCGTAGAACCAGCCCTTTACATAGTCCAGGCGGCCGGTGACCCCGGTGATCCAGGTATCGGCGAGCTGCTGGCGGTACCCGTTCCCCTGGAAGATGGCCTGCCCGAACAAATCGCTACATGCCAGACCGATGTGCTGGGCCTCCAGATGAGGCGGGCCGCTGCCAGCCATGAGGACCTGGGTCATCGCTGGCGCCGAGATCCCCCATGTGCCCACCCGGCCGTTGGACCAGTCCTGCTCGGCGACCCACTCCACGGTATCGTACCCGTCCTTCTGATCTCCCCAGGCATCGGCCGCGAACAGCGGGATGTCCTCGAAGTGGTCGGACTCGCCGGTGTTGCGGACATCCTGCATCACGATGGCGAAGCCCGCGTCGTGGAGCCTCTGGAGCTCGGGATGCATCATACCCCGGCCGTAGGGGGTGCGACTGAGCACCGTGGGGAAGGGGCCATCGCCTTCGGGCAGATGGACATCCGTGGCCAGGCGTGCGCCATCGCGCATCTCGACCATCACGGTCTCTGGCTGGGCGGGGCAGCCCAAGGCGAGCAGGCCAATGGTAGCCACGAGGAATGGGATGAGTGCCTTGTGCCGCTTTGGAATCATCATCGGTCCCTATGACACATTATCGTGCGGGTTGGGTTCGGAGGTTCTCGTGCGCGTCCCGTGGGCCCTCCAGGTATCGGCCGGCGCGTTCGACCCTCCCGCAGGGAGTCTGCCCGCCACAGCGAACCCTACGTCACGCACTCCACAAGGAGCGACTCCATGTCCCTTTGCCTCTGCATCCTGGCCTGCACCGCACCCTGGTGGGACAACTTCCCCACCACCTATCAGGGCCGATCACCCGGCGAGGCCGCCACGGTCCATGCCACGAGCGCCATGGGCGGGGTGACCGATGACCCTGGATGGGGAATCGCTGGTCTCGCCATGCGGTACCACGGCATGATCGAGCAGGCTGAGGCGTACGAGGCCCTCGGTATCCACAGCCTCGCCTATGCCGAGACCTTCGGAACTGCGGCATGCTACATCGCCGAGTTCGAGAAGGGCCCCGGCGGCGGACTGGTGGGGTACGACAGTGACCCCTCCGTCCCCAAGCCCACCCTCAACGCCTGGGCGTGGCAGTTGCGGGAGCCGGGGCCGCGTAAGGTGATCCACTGGGTTGGCCTGCCCGCGTACTACGATGAGGCGGAATGGTGCGGCCCCTGGACCCGTGCTCATCCGCTCTACGGCGCGCCTCCCTTCACCTACCCCGACGGCACGGTCGCCAGAGGACACCTCCCGGGGCCAGAGCGGCCCGACCGCCACCGGATCTTCGACGCCGGCGCCTCCAAGGACATACTGGGCAACGTCACCATGGACTACATGCAGACCCCGGCGGAGGCCGTTCCGCCAGCCATCGCGGACGAGTTGATCCCCTACCCCACGGCCGACGGCACGGCGTACACCGGCTTCGTCAACGTCAAGAAGGACCCGGCATGCCCCCACTGGGTCGAGTACGCTCGGGCCAGCTCCCGGCTCATGGCCGAGCTGGGCACCGTGGGAATCTGGTCGGACAACTTCAGCACGTGGGACTCCCTTGGGATCAACCCCGTGCTGGATGGATTCGGTGACTGGTCCGTGGCGGGCTTCCGCGACTACCTCCGGGACGAGATGGGGCGCACCGACGTCGATGACTTCGACATCCGGGAGTACCTGCGCGCCACCATGCGAGAGAAGCTCGGCGGTGATGACTCCAACCTACACGACCCGCTGTGGCGAGACCGGTACTGGCTCGAGGACCCCATGTGGACGGCCTACCGCCGGTACAAGCTGGATGTGGCGCGCCGCGCGCTCGACGACTACCACGCCGCGGTGCGCGAGGGCGCGAGGCTGGGCGGGGTGGACGACTTCGTTATCCAGGGCAACGACATCCCGCTCTGGTGCTTCGATGCACCGCGCCCGGAGTTTCTGGAGATGGTCAGCACCGAGTTCCATCCCGGCTGGGGCTTGTTCACAGGCAGTCGCGGCCTGGGACTTCCTCCCCGCGGCCGGATGGCGCCCTTCGTCCGCGCCGCCCGCACCCATGCCCAAGGCCGTTTCGTGCACCTCTGGTACTACCTCGACCGGGAGCACTCCGGCCGGGCCGACGATCCGGAGCTTGGCCGCACACTGGCGTATGAAGCTCTGGCGAGCCACGCCATGGTCCAGGCCTACCCTGAGCTGCCCAAGATGGCGGGTACCGCGGACACGGCGGCCGAGGTCAACGGTTTCATCGACCGGTGCCGTCGCTGGTGGGGTGACCGAGAGCCCCTGGCGCGCATTGGACTCCTCTACTCTCCCGCCAGCCGGCTGCGGGAGCTCACCCCGGGCGGCCTGGTGGCCTTCGATGGCCAGCGCCACGCCTTCGACCTCCTTGGCTGGGGCACGGCCC
>WJIW01000404.1 GCA_014730065.1 Armatimonadia bacterium
GTCATGCGCGATCCCGACAAGTGCATTCTGTGCGGCCGCTGCGTGCGCGTCTGTGGCGAGATCCAGGAGGTCGCGGCCTTGGGCCAGGTCCATCGCGGCTTCGGCACCGTCGTCATGCCCGCCTACGACTCGCCCTTCATCGAGACGGTCTGTGTCGCCTGCGGGCAGTGCATCAATGTGTGCCCCACCGCGGCTTTCCTGGAGCACGACAACGCCGACGAGCTGATGGAGGCCCTGGAGGACCCCGACAAGGTCGTCGTGGGCCAGATGGCTCCGTCGGTGCGCGCCGCCGTTGGCGAGGGTTTCGGCCAGGAGCCGGGCACCGCCTGGGAGGGCCAGTGCTTCTCGGCCATGCGGGCCATGGGCTTCGACTACGTCTTCGACACCCAGTTCTCGGCCGACCTGACGATCATGGAGGAGGCCGCCGAGTTCGTCCATAAGGTCAAGACGAACGCGCCGCTGCCCAACATCACCTCGTGCTGCCCGACCTGGGTGAAGTTCGCCGAGCAGTTCCATCCCGACCTACTCCAGTACCTGTCCAGCGCCAAGTCGCCCATGAGCATGCAGGGAGCCATCACCAAGACCTACTTCGCCGAGAAGCTCGGCATCGATCCCGAGAACATCTACTCCGTCGCCGTCATGTGCTGCACGTGCAAGAAGTTCGAGGCGGCCCGGGACGAGCTGTTCGTCGACGGCATGCCCGCCGTGGACTCGGTGCTCACGACCCGCGAGTTCGTCTGGCTGATGAAGCATATGGGCATCGACTTCCTGAACATGCCCGAGGAGCAGCCCGACAACCCCCTCGGATCGTCGTCGGGCGCGGGCGCGATCTTCGGCGCCACGGGCGGCGTCACCGAAGCGGCCCTCCGTAGCGCTTACTGGATGCTGTTCGATGAGGACCTGGCGGACGATGCCGTCGAGTTCAGCCAGGTGCGCGGCCTGGAGGGCGTCAAAGAGGCGACCGTGGACTTTAATGGTACATCGGTCCGGCTGGCCGTGGCGAACGGCCTGGCCAATGCCAACCGGTTGCTGGAGCGGCTCAAGGCGGGCGAGGAGTTCCACTGGATCGAGGTCATGGGCTGCCCCGGCGGCTGCATCGGCGGCGGCGGCCAGCCCTACGCTAACGCCAACGCCATCCCGCTGGATGAGGACCTGCTCCGGCTTCGCTCCGAGGCGCTGTACAAGCTGGATGTGGACCGGGAGGTTCGGCGCTCGCACCAGAACCCCGACATCCAGAGGCTCTACAAGGAGTACTTGGGTGAGCCCATGCACGGCAAGGCCCACGATCTGCTCCACACCCACTATCACCCCCGGGTGCCCTTCGGCGTCCGGCCACAGGAGGCGCAAGTGTGACGACTCGGTTCAAGAAGGAAGTTCTGGACACGCCGGCCTGGTGGCAAGATCTGGACCGGTTCATCGAGGAAGAGAAAGCCAAGAACCCGGGCCATGTGCAGAGCGCCCTCATTCCGGTTCTGCACTACGTGCAGGACCGGTACGGGTACATCCCCGAGAAAGCCGCGAACCATGTGGCCCAGTCCCTGGGGGTGCCCACGGTGTACGTGTGGGGAGTCGCGAGCTTCTACTCGTACTTCTCGCTCACGCCCAAGGGCGTCTACACCATCCGCGTCTGCACGGGCACGGCGTGCTACGTCCAGGGAAGCCAGGCGGTGCTGGACGAGTTCGCACGGCGCCTCGAGATCAAGCCCGGGGAGAGCACCGAGGATGGGCTGTTCACTCTGGAGGAAGCTCGCTGCCTGGGAGCCTGCGGTCAGGCGCCCGTGGTGATGGTCAACGAGCGGTTCCATGCCAAGGTGCAGCCCGAGCAGGTATCGGACATCGTGGCCGACTACACCGCCGAGGCCCACGCCACTCTGAGCGCCGAAGAGTAGCCGGCACAGGCCTAAGGGGACAGACCGCTTGCTGCGCAGCCTGATCCACAACCTGCCCATCAGGACGAAGCTGCTGGGCGCCATGGTCAGCGTCTCCCTCCTGGGGGGCATCCTGACGGTGGTGGCCGGAGGCTACCTGCTGAACCGGCTGGTTCTAAGTGAGGCGGAGCGGCGAGTCGATGTGGCGCTGAACACCGCCAGGGCTGCGCTGAGCGAGGAAGGCGAGCGTGCCCGCCTGGCCGGGGCCGTCGCCGCCGAGGCGGCGCGCGATGCCACCAACTGGGCCGACGACCCCGCCGAGGTCAGCCGTGTGCTGGAGGTGCTGCGGGCCAAGGGCGGCTTCGACTACGTCCATCTCATCGACGATGACGGAGTCATCCGCGCCACGGCGCGCGGCGAGGCGGTGGGGCGGGATGCCAGCGCCAGCCAGATGGTGCGGGACGCTCTGAGTGACGGTGTCGCTCATACCTCGCTTCGGCTGGTCCCCATGATCGAGCTATCGGCGGAGAGCCCCGACCTATCGGAGCGGGCCCTGATCCGCACGACGGATACGGCCATGTCGCGGGAGGGCGGGCCCAGCGAGCTGCGCCAGGCCATGGTGCTGGAGGCCGTAACGCCCATCGTCCACACGGGCGGCCAGATCGACGGGGCCGTGCGCGTGGGTATGATGCTTCAGCGGAACTCGGATCTGGTCGACGACATCCGCGGCAGTATCTTCACCATGGACACCTACAATGGCCGGAACCTGGGCACGGTAACCATCTTCCAGGACGATGTACGCATCGCCACCAATGTCACCAATGCCGCGGGGCAGAGGGCCGTTGGCAGCCGAGTCTCCGAGGAGGTCTACGATCATGTGATGGGCGAGGGGCAGACGTGGATCGGGCCCGCCTACGTGGTCGGAACGTGGTACGTCAGCGCCTATGAGCCCCTCATGAACGAGGATGGCCAACGCATCGGCATGCTGTACGCGGGCGTGCTGAAGACGCGGTATGACGACATGCGCGCCCGGGCCATGGGCGTGTTCATAGGCATCGCGGTGCTGGTCCTGCTGGGCATCGCCGGTGCCGCCGTTTACTCCGCCAACCGCATCGCGGGGCCCATCGCCGAGCTGAGCCTGGCGGCCGACGCCGTGGCCGGGGGCGAGCTGCACGCCGACATGCCGGGGATCCTCACCAAGCCCGAGGAGCCGGGTCAGTACGAGATCGACCGACTACGCTGGTCGTTCCATGAGATGGTCCACGCCCTCCGCGAGCGCGACGAGAAGCTCCGCTCGAACTTGGAGGAGCTGCAGGAGGCCACCGAGGAGCTGCGGCGCTGGAACGACAGCTACCTCAATACCCTGGAGTTCATCACCCATGAGCTGAAGAACCAGATCGCCGCGATGAAGATCAATGTCTTGGCCCTCCAGGGCGGCTTCGTTGGCGAGATGTCCGAGGATCAGATCGAGGCCCTGGACGACGTTCATGCATCCATCGTCCGGACGGAGGAGATGATCCTCAACTACCTCAACCTCTCCCGCATCGAGAAGGGCGAGCTGGAGGTGCGTACCCGTCCCGTGCTGGTGGTGGATGATGTCATGACCCCCGTCATGCGCGACCTGCGCGGTCAGTTCGATGAGAAGGACATGACGGTCTCCATCGAGGTCGGGGCCGATGTGTCGGTGCAGGCCGACCCCACGCTGCTGCAGATCGTTTTCGAGAATCTCCTGGGCAACGCCGCCAAGTACGGCGAGGACAGCGGCCGGGTGACGGTGACGGGCGAGAAGCGCGAGGACGGCTGGGTCGAGCTAGCGGTCCGAAACACCGGCCCCGGCGTGCCCGCCGACCAGGTGCGCGAGCTATTCCAAAAGTTCGCTCGGGTCAGCCGGCCCGGCGAGCTGGAGCGCGGCTCGGGCTTGGGTCTCTACATCACCCGGGAGATCGTCCGCAAGCATGGCGGAGACATCGATGTCCGGAGCGAGGAAGGCGAGTGGATCGAGTTCAACTTCACCTTGCCCCGCCCCGATGTCTTGCAGGGCCAGCACCTGGGCCTGGACGACTTGGATGACGAGGAAGACATGCCGGAGATGCTCGGCGTCGAAGAGGCCCGGGGGGCCGAGACGCTCATTGGCGGTGACGGCATGGACTGGCTCTCGGACGACGATGATGACGACGACGGTGAGTATCCCGCCCTTATCGGCGGCGACGAGCCCTGGCCCGACGATGAAGATGAAGGCGAGACGGAGCTGATCGGTGGCGAGCCGACCGGCGCCGAGGATGCCACGGATTCGGCAGTCAAGGAAGAGCAGCAACCGGCGGATGCGCCCGCGGACTCGGCGGACGATCCCCTATCCCAGTTGAGGTGATCTGAGAATGGCGGGCGAGAACAAGAAAGTGCTATTGGTGGACGATGACCAGGACTTCGTCACGGCCAATCGCATAGCTCTGCAGGCTAAGGGGTTCGAGGTGGTCACTGCGGGCAGCAGCCGGGAGGGACTGGAGACGGCCCTCAAGGAGGATCCGGATCTGATCGTCGCCGACCTGATGATGGAGGAGCTGGATGCGGGTTTCTCCCTGGTGGAGAGCCTCCAGGGCCACTCGCAGACTTCGGACACACCCATCATCATGGTCTCGGGGGTCACCACCTCCCTGGGCTTCCGCGTGGACCAGGAGGGCGAGAAGCCCGGCTGGCTACACGTGAAGGAGTTCATCAACAAACCCATCGACCCCGTCGATCTGGCGGATAAGGTCGCTACACACTTGGGGTAACACCCCGGAGAGAACGGAGCGGCGCATGTCGAGCGCAGTGGAAGTCCTAGAGAAGATCAAGCGAGACGCCAGCCCCATCATCGCCGGGGAGGTGAAGGAGCCCCAAGTGCTCGTGGGCATCGCAACCTGCGCTCTCGCGGGTGGCGCCCAGGACACTCTGGATGCCGTGGAGTCCGCGATGGACGGCAACGGCTCCGCCGGCCTGGGCAAGGTTGGGTGCGTGGGATGCTGCAACCTGGAGCCCCTGATGGAGGTCCGCAAACCCGGCGAGCCGACGCGGATGTACGTCAACGTCGACCCCGAGCGTGCCGCGGAGATCGTGCGTCGAGACGTCATGGGCAACAGTCCCATAGAGGACTGGCAGATGGAAGCCGTCGAGGGCATCGGAGCCCTGGCACCGGAGGGGGCACCGGCGCCCGGCGAGGACCACGACATCGTCGACCGATTCACCCGTGACTGGCGGCGGCTGGACTTTTTCCGGCGCCAGACCCGCATCTGCCTGCGGAATGTGGGCCGCATCGATCCCGAGAGTATCGACGACTACCTGGCCGTGGGCGGATACTCGGCCCTTGCTAAGTGCCTGAGCGAGCTGTCGCGCCAGGAGGTCATCGACATCGTCAAGGAGTCGGGCCTCCGCGGACGCGGCGGTGCGGGCTTCCCCACGGGCCTGAAGTGGCAGTTCACCCACGACGCCCCCGGTGACCCCAAGTTCGTGGTCTGCAACGCCGACGAGGGCGACCCCGGAGCCTTCATGGACCGGAGCACCCTGGAGGGTGACCCCCATAGCGTGGTCGAGGCCCTGGCCATCTGCGCCTACGCCGTCGGTGCCAAGCGAGGGTTCATCTACGTGCGCGCTGAGTACCCCCTCGCCGTGGAGCGGCTGAGGATCGCCATCGAGCAGGCCACCGAGCGCGGCATCCTGGGCGATGACGTGCTGGGCACGGGCCACGAGTTCCGGCTCGAGATCCGCCTGGGCGCGGGTGCCTTCGTCTGCGGCGAGGAGACGGCTCTGCTGGCATCCATCGAGGGCAAGCGAGGCATGCCGCGGCCGAGGCCGCCCTTCCCCGCGGCTTCGGGCCTGTGGGGCCAGCCCACCAACATCAACAACGTGGAGACCCTGGCCAACGTGCCCGCCATCATCCTCCTCGGCGCCGAATGGTACTCCTCCATCGGCACCGAGAAGTCCAAGGGAACCAAGGTCTTCGCCCTGGCGGGCAATGTGGTCAACACGGGACTCATCGAAGTGCCCATGGGCGTTACCCTGCGGGAGGTCGTCTACGACATCGGCGGCGGCATCCCCGGCGGCAAGGAGTTCAAGGCGGCCCAGACGGGCGGCCCTTCGGGCGGGTGCCTGCCGACCAAGTATCTCGATACACCCATCGACTACGAATCCCTGAAGGCCGCGGGCGCCATCATGGGCTCGGGCGGACTCATCGTGATGGATGACCACACGTGCATGGTCGACATCGCCAAGTTCTTCCTGACCTTCACCCAGGACGAGAGCTGCGGGAAGTGTACCCCGTGCCGCGAGGGAACCAAGCGGATGCTCGAGGTCCTGGAGCGGATCACCGAGGGCAAGGGCGAGGCGCTGGACCTGGAGCGCCTCAAGCGCCTCGGCGCCGCGGCCCAGCGCGCGTCCTTGTGTGGGCTCGGCCAGTCGGCGCCCAATCCGGTGCTGTCGACCATGGACCAGTTCCCCGAGGAGTATGAGGCCCACATCCATGACGACCGATGCCCCACGGGGGTCTGCTCCGCTCTCGTCAGCTACGTGATCGTGGAGGAGACGTGTATCGGCTGCGGCCTCTGCAAGCGCGTTTGCCCGGTGCACTGCATCGCCGGCGAGGCTCGGCAGCCCCACGAGATCGATGACGCCATCTGCGTCCGATGCGGTGCGTGTTACGAGAAGTGCCCGGTGGACGCCATCGCGATCAAGTGATGGCCCCGCCGTGGGTGGAGGTTCTGCATGTCACTGGAGATCACGGCCGACCCCTCGGGGCCGTCCTTCGAGGAGCTGGAGACGGGTCCGAACCGGATCCTGGTTGTCGATGACGAGGTGGGCATACGCAAGGGCTGCCGGCGGATTCTCAAGTCCGAGGGCCATGAGGTTATCGTGGCCGAGACCGCCGAGGCTGGGCTGAAGGCCCTGCGGGAAGAGGGCGACGTGGATGTCGCTCTCGTCGATCTGCGCATGCCCGGCATGGGCGGCCTGGAGTTCCTGCCCAAGGCCAAGAAGCTCGCGCCCCAGATGGTGTGCATCGTCATCACCGCCTACGCCACCCTGGAGACGGCCGTCGAGGCGACGAAGCGCGATGCCTTCGACTTCCTCACCAAGCCCTTCTCGCCCGCCGAGCTGCTACGGGTGGTCAACCGGGCCCTGGAGCGGTCAAGGCTCATCAAAGAGCGGAACCGGCTGCGCGCCGACCGCGAAAGCCGGCTCCTCCAGCTCGCCACCGAGCAGAGCCGCCTTCGCACCATCATCGACTGCATGGGCGACGCGGTGCTGGTGTGCAATGCCGAGCAGGTGCTGGTGCTCCACAACCCCCGGGCCCTACGGGTGCTGCCCCACCTTCGACGCTCGGGCGAGATCCGCAAACTCGGCGAGGTCGTCGAGCCCGCGGAGCTGTTCGAGATCATACGAGAGGTGAGCGAGAGCCGGAAGCGGCTCTCCAAGGAGGTCGAGCTGACCCACCTCGAGGACGGGGGCTGGGTGCTGGCGAACTGCGCGCCCGTCGTCGACGAGCGGTCGGCGAAGATCCTCGGCACCGTCACCGTGCTTCAGGATATCACCGAGATGAAGCGCGTGGAGCAGGTCAAAGCCCAGTTCGTGAACATGGTCGCCCACGAGCTGCGCTCACCCCTGGCGGCCATCGACGGCTACCTGTCCATCCTCATGAAGGACATGGTCGAGGACCCCGCCGAGCAGGAGCAGATCATGGGCCGCTGCCGGGAGCGGGTCAAGGGACTCGTGACCCTGGTCAACGATCTGCTCGATGTGGCGCGGATGGAGGGCGGCCGCGTCCACAGGGAGATCCTGCCTCGGAGCATCGGCGAGGTGGCCGAGGAAGTGGTCGGGCTGATGACACCTCTGGCCGAGGAGAAGGGCGTGACCCTGGACGGCTGGGTTGCCGACGACCTGCCCACCGTCGAGGCCGACCGCGAAGAGCTGATCCGGCTCTTGACCAACCTGGTCAGCAACGCGATCAAGTACAAC
>WJIW01000405.1 GCA_014730065.1 Armatimonadia bacterium
CCCTTGAGCACGTCTCATTATGCGCATCTGATCCGCTTTGCGCTGAGCACAAGGCGTCGGATGATTGCCTGTCGCTTCACGCAGCGGCATGCCACGCCTGCTTGTTTGCTCCTGAGACGTCATGCGAGCGAGGCAACAAGTACTTAGATCGGTCTGTCCTGGTGCGGACACTGGAACAGGATCGCTACAGCTATTTCTCTGATCTCCCACAGGGCCCGAATGAGGTAGGGAACGTAGAGCAGTCTGGAACTAGCCAGGAGGCGCTCCATAGCATACCGCTTCATGCTCTCACCGCCTCCGATCTTGAGAACGGCAGTGCCGCGGTAAGGCTCCCGGGTAGCATGGCCTCAGACCTGGGGTTCCCGTCGAGGCACGTGCGATTCCTGCAGGTTGATGCCCAGGCAGCCATGGTGCCACGGAACTCCGTGGTAATCGTTCGGCGCGACGGGATGCAGCGCGGCGGCGAACTCGTCAATGTAGCGTGTGGCAAGATCCTCTGGTCGGAACAGGTGGACGCGCAAAGCGGCCACAGCTACGTCCAAGTCGTCGTGCGTGGGGCCGGGGATCCCGTCCAGTTCCGCATGAGTGCCGACGAGTGGGTGGGGTTCAGACCGCTGGCAGTTGCCGCTAGACAGGACTGATCGATGGCACGACTCATCCCCAGGATCGACCCGAGCGACATATCCAACCCCGGGGAGCGCGCGGTTGCAGCGGCTCTCGTGGAGCAACTTCCGAGCGATGTTGTGGTCTACCACAGCTACCCATGGCTAAGACCCACGCGCAACGACAAGAGTGGCAGGACTCTGAGAGAAGGCGAGACGGACTTTGTAGTGGTCGACCCGAGCGCAGGGGTGCTCTTCCTGGAGGTCAAGGGAGGGGAGATTGAGTACGACCACCGCAATAGGGAGTGGACCAGAACTGTCCGCCGCGGGTCCAAGCCCATCAAGGACCCCTTTGAGCAGGTGAGACGCAACCAGCACGTTCTGGTCGGCAAGATAGTCGAAGCGTCCTTCCGGGCCGAAGGCCATCTGCCCTGTCCCTATGGACATGCCGTGGTCTTCCCGGACTGCGAGTTTACCGGAGCCGCTCCCCCGGGTGCCGATCTGGAGCTGATCTTCTCTGCATCCAGCCTGGGGCAGATCGGCAAGCGCACGCGACGTGTCCTCGCTCAGTGCCCCTGCGCAGGAGGAGAGGTCCGGCTCGACAGGCAAGTGATGGATACCGTTCAGTTGGGCCTATCTCCTGCCTTCCAGCTACTGCCTGTTCTATTCCGCAAGGTAGAAGAGCAGGAGGCGGGACTGCACCGGCTGACGGATGAGCAGCTACGGATTCTCGAGCTGCTTGGGGACCATCCCCGCGCCGCCATCAAGGGAGTGGCAGGCTCTGGGAAGACGATCCTGGCCACCGCGCAGGCTCAGCGTTTTGCCCGCCAGGGCAAGGCAGTGCTCCTCGTGTGTTATAACCGTTCGCTGGCTCGCGCTCTGCAGCACCGGGTGCCCGACGACCTTCGGCCCAACATTACCATCAACACATTCCACGGGATCTGTGCTTCGTTCTGTGACCGAGCCGGGGTGCCGTTCGGGCCTCCGTCCGTGGGCGACCAAGAGTTCTGGGAGACCCAAGCACCAGACCTCCTGCTCCAGGCGCTGGATGCAGTGCCGGAGAGGTTCGACGCCGTCGTAGTAGATGAGGCACAGGACTTCCGATCGCAGTGGTGGTTACCCCTGGAGATGCTCAACAGAGACGAAGACGCTGGCCCCCTCTACGTGTTCTACGACCCGGCTCAGAACCTCTTCGCGGGTGCCGACTGGTCGCTTCCAAATCTCGGCATACCCTACAGCCTGCCGACCAACTGTCGGAACACGCGCCGGATCGCGGAAACCTGCTCCCGGGTCGGGAACGTCCGGGTCCCGACGCGCCCCGAGGCACCCGAGGGCGTCGACACTCTTGTGGAGATCGTCCCTGACGGTTCGCGGCGCGCCAAGGTGGCACGCCGCTACGTGGCCGAGTGGATTATACAAGGCAAGCTGCGTCCGTCCCAGGTCGCCATCCTCTCCCCATTCGTACAAGCAAAGTCGAGCATGGCCTTGGTGACTGAGCTCTGTGGCAAGCCGATCTGTTGTGACCTACAGCGCTGGCAAGAGGGCGAGGGAGTGCTACTGACGACCATACGAAGCTTTAAGGGCCTTGAGGCGGACGCGGTCGTGGTCACCGACGTACCCGATACCAGCGCTACCGACCAGTTCACTGCGACCGACCTATATGTGGCGTGCTCGCGGGCCAAGCACATCCTGGTAGTGCTGGGTACGGAACCTGGACTTGCCCAGCATGTGACGTAGCCTAGCCGTGCCCAGGCCATGACGCCTGGGCAACCGCCGGACCGGTCGAGCCGGTCTCCGGGCGCCACTCCGCCCAGGCATACGGAACCGGTGGCCCAACGGACGCATGAGACGGTTCACAGAGACCGGCCGCACCAGCGTTCGGCCCCGAGCCTAACACGGCTCGGGTGGGGAAGACCGTCGAGTTCCTACTAGCGCACCGCGCAAGGAGGCGCAGCCCCATGCAGCTAACACTTACTCCGCCGACCTTGGAGCAACCTACGCTGCGGGTTGGCACATGGAACACCGAGTGGCACGGCCCACGGTCGAAGGCGGGTCCCACCGTAGCACGTTGCCTAGCGGGGCTTGCCGCGCATGTGCTGTGCGTGACCGAAGGCTTCGCGCAGATCCTGCCCGGCGGCGGACACGTGATCCGTGCGGAGGCTGACTACGGATACCCAATCAAGGAGGGGCGCCGGAAAGTGCTCCTCTGGAGTCGCCAACCCTGGACAGAGGTGGACCCGGTCGGGAGTTTCGAACTGCCGTCGGGGCGGTTCGTGTCGGGCGTCACCGACACGCCGCTAGGTCCCCTCCGCTTCATCGGCGTGTGCATCCCCTGGTCAGCCGCACACGTGTCGTCGGGTCGGAGGGATCGGCAGCGCTGGGAAGACCATCTTGCCTTCGTCGCGGGGCTCCAGTCCATTCTGGCGCACTTCAGCGACCACGGGCGCATGGTGGTCAGCGGCGACTTCAACCAGAGGATGCCGCGACTGGGCTCGACCGTTCCTAAGCGCGTCAGCGAGGCGCTGGAGGAGGCAGTGTCTGAACTAACGGTGTCCACCCGAGGCAACCCGCATAAGCTCATCGACCACATCGCGCACACGCCAGACTTAGCGACGGAGTCTGTGCTGAGCTGGGCCTTAACGCTCGGGGACCGTGGTCGAGCAAGTGATCACTGCGGAGTGGTGGCTGACC
>WJIW01000046.1 GCA_014730065.1 Armatimonadia bacterium
ACGACATCAACTGCGGAGTGCGCCTCGTGCGTACCGATCTGCGTCTGAAGGATGCCAAGGGCAAGCTCGACGAGCTCCTCAACGAGTGCTACGGCTCGGTGCCATCGGGGGTGGGCGAGGGCGGCAGCGTAAGGCTGAACGATGAGCGCCTGGACGACCTCTGCACCCGGGGCTCGGCCTGGGCCGTGGACGATGGCTACGCCTGGGAAGAGGACCCGTCGCACACCGAGGGTGGCGGCTGCCTCACCGAGGCCGATCCCTCGGCCCTCTCCGACCGCGCGCGCAAGCGGGCCATGGACCAGGTGGGCACCTTGGGCGCCGGCAACCACTTCCTGGAGATCCAGGCTGTGGACGAGATATTCGATTCCGAAACGGCCTCGGCCATGGGCATCGACGAGCCCGGCCAGCTCACGGTCATGATCCACTGCGGTTCGCGAGGCTTCGGGCACCAGGTATGCGACGACTTCATCGCCCTGATGCAGAACGCCGTGAAGAAGTACCAGATCGATCTACCCGACCGCCAGCTCGGCTGCGCCCCCGTCGACTCCGACGAGGGACAGAAGTACCTCCGGGCCATGGCGTGCGCAGCCAACTACGCATGGGTGAATCGCCAGGTGATCATGCACCTGGTGCGGGGCGCCTTCGAGCGGGTTATGGGATCGTCGGCCCGCAAGCTCGGGATGGGCCTGGTCTACGACGTGGCCCACAACATCGCCAAGATCGAGCGCCATGAGGTCGAGGGCGAGAAGAAGCGTCTCTGCGTCCATCGTAAGGGAGCCACCCGGGCCTTCCCCGCCGGGCACCCCGACCTGCCCGAAGCCTACCGCGAGGTGGGCCAGCCGGTTATCGTGCCCGGCGACATGGGAACGGGGTCCTACCTGATGGTGGGAACCCAGCGCGGTTACGAGACGGCCTACGGCTCGACCTGCCACGGTGCCGGGCGGACCATGTCTCGCTCCGCGGCCAAGAAGCTACGCCACGGCCGGGAGATTATCGACGAGCTGCGGTCGCAGGGGATCCTCGTGCGCGGGGGTAGCACGGCGGGCATCGCCGAGGAGCAGCCCGAGGCGTACAAGGACGTGGACGAGGTCATCCGAGCCGTGGAGGGTGCAGGCCTATCCAAACCCGTGGCTCGGGTGCGGCCCGTGGCCGTGATGAAGGGGTAGGGCACGATCGCGGGACGGCCGGGCAGCGCTCTCTCAGGTCTGCCCGGCCTCCTGGAGCTCCGCCCACAGGTCCATCAGGCCCTCCTTACTCTCGTCCTGCCGCGGCGGGCAGATGAGTATGAGTCCGCGCCTCTCGCCGCCCAGGTCTCGGAGAACCCGGGAGAGGAAGTCCTCGGCGGATTCCTCGGCTGCGCGATGGAGCAGCCCGAAGTACACCTTGCCGGCCTCGACGACCCGGCTGAGCAGCTCGCTTTGATCGTACAGCTCGGGCTGACCGAGGTTGATCCCCTTGCACGACTCCATGGCCAGGTACGCATCGGTCAGGTGGGGCGCGTCTCCGCACCAGTGAGCCCAGCCGCCGCCGAAGGCCGCCAAGGCTCGCTCGTGGTAAGGTCCCACGAACTCGGCGTACTGGGTGGGCGAGAGGATCACTCCCGAGTCGTCGCACATGCGCACTCCGCAGTCGACCATCCGCAGGCATCCGCTGTGATGGCCCTCCGAGGGCCCCTCCTCGCCCGCCTGCTTGAGCAGCCGCGTGCCCTCGATGTACGTGTGGGTCGCCAGCTCCATGAGGTGATGGACGAAGGGCGGATCGTCGAAGATGTCGGTGAAGATGTCGTGTCCCCGCGCCTGGTGGGCGATGTCGAAGGGCCCCTGGGTATCGGGTAGAAACGTCTCGACCGCCCCTTGGAACGTGTCCCGGTAGAGCCTCAGTACCTCCGCCGATTGCCCGATGGTGCTCCCCTCGATGTCCAGGTCGCCGGTCCCGAGCCTGGACAGATGCTCCTTCGATGGAGTGGACTTCACCCACGGCGTCGCGTACCGCGCCGATAGCTCGTACTCCACACCGAAGGGCGTGGCGAAGAGCCCCACACCGAACTGCGGTCGCACGCACAGCACCGAGTCCGATACCACCGGGCACTGGGCCTCCACCGCCCGCAGCGCTTCCTCGGCCATCTTGCGGGGATCGGCCACCTGCTCCTCGAGGGTATGCTGCTTGCCATCCCACGGCTGGCCCGAGACCTCGATGAGCAGCGGCAGGCGGTCTACGGATTGGCCTCGCCAGACGGCCCCTTGCATCTCCTCGGCGCGTGCGCCCCGAGTGCTCTCCTTCGATGGTACGGATACGGGCCCAACCGGGGTGGCCTTCGGCGTGGTCATATCGGTCTCCCCTCAACGATGCCACTGGATTCGCCCAGCCCGAGTCGCTCTCCTGGTCTCACACCGCCGGAGCGGGGCAATCTGTCTCTGACAGGGAGGCGTCGCCGCACCAATGCCGAACCTAACGGTGGTTGGTCCAGTGGTATGGCGATCTGTCGCCTCGAGGGACCTGGTGGTTACGTGCCTGCGCGGCAATCCCCTGCCACACAC
>WJIW01000406.1 GCA_014730065.1 Armatimonadia bacterium
GCTGTAACAGTGGGAGCGGAGGAACGCGGCGACGGGCACGTCTATGTCCGCGTCGCCGCCCTCGGCAGCCCTCCCCTCAGAAGCTGTCTAAGCTGCCCAGATTGTCGGCCGGAGTATGGTTGCTGTCGGTCCGGAGGTACTCCCGGCCACTGACCCGGATGATCCTCACATCCTCTCCCTTGCGCCACTTCCCGTCGCTCCGGTATGCGGTGACATAGGTCTGGCCACTTCCAATCCCTGCCACCACTGTCGCGCGGGACTGCCTCGTTGGCTCCCCAAGGGTATCCCCCTTATGTCGACGCGCTTGCACGTACTCTATGTGGCTATCCTCGGGGTCGTACCGCACCGCTGTAATAACCCAGTCTGCCCAACGCGCCATCGCTTGATCTCCTCCCGTAGTCCGCAAACGTCCTGACCCGGCCGCTGCTGCCTGCGCAGCACCGCGTGCAATACTCGCTTGCTCAGTCGAATGGGGGGATCGCTTGCCGCGTTCCGTCGTGGACCCCGCCCATCGGGCCACCGCAGCCGGTGCCGAAGCACCGGAAGTTCTCGATCACAATGCGGTCGATGTACATCGTGTACCCCTTCGCCCCATCGTTGTGTGCCATGGCCTAGGCATATCGCCCCGCCACCACCCTCCCCTTCGCTCCCGCCTTCGGCTTCCAGTCGACCGTGTAGCCGTGGGACCTCAGGAACGCCGCGACGGGCATGCCGATGTCCGGGTAGCCGCCGTCGGAGACGCCTATCGCCGCCGCGATGGGCCCCAGCCTCCCCACGGAAAACCCCTCCTCGGCATCGAGGTACACATTCGCACCCTCGACCAGCTCGCCGTCGATCTCCAGCTCCACCCACGCCTGGACCGCGTCGTCGGAGTGCAGCTCCCGGATCAGGCCCGCCGCCTGCCAAGAGGAGGCGCGAAAGGCGCCCTCGACCACGCCGTACGCCCTGCCCTTGGCCTCGATGATCTGGCCATGGCCGTCGGAGATGCCCACGTGGGTGCACGCGCCCGTTTGCTTGTGCAGCTTGAAGACCAGGGCCCCCGTGATGGTCCTGGCGTCACCGACCTCGATGGGCTTGCAGGCCGCGATCTGGTTCCACGTGCCATCGGGGAACTTGACTCCCACCCGCGCGCATGCCCACTGGACCAGCTCGGAGCAATCGAAGGCCGGCGGGTCCGGGTCGTCCAGCGCGGCCTCGGCACCGAAGACGTACGGCTTACCCACCTGCTGCCTGGCGACCTCCACGAAGCGCTCAGCTTGCGTCGGCATGAGCATGTCCCCTCTTCCCAGGCCACGGACGGCCCCGAAGCGGCCTGACAGCCCCCGCAATCGGGCCGCTTCCACCACCAGTAATCATCCTAGCGCCCATATCGTCTTATATAGAAGTATGCAAAAGGCCCTCATCAGTCACCCATGATCCAGTTAATACGGCCATAGACGATGGTTCTGCATATGCTCCTAGAGAACCTCCAGGAGATTTGTCTGTCCTTAACGAGAGGTGGGGAGTCGCACCGAGGCGAACTCGGACCCGGTGGCCAAGCGATCTGCCCGCACCGCTGGATGGGAGTGACTCGTGCCCTACCCCAACGTCGCCATCGTCTACGACCGCTCGGTTCGCACGGATACCACCGGCGAGCACTGCCGGAAGGCTCTGGAGCCGTTTGCCGACGTCACCTACTTCCCGCCCGAGCGGCTGCACCTCGCGCCGCCGGTCGGCTTTGACCTCTACCTGAATGTCGACGACGGATTCCACTATCCCTGGCCGCAGCACCTGAGGCCGTGTGCGTGGTGGGTGATCGACACCCACCTCACGTACGAGGAGGACCGGGAGAAGGCCCGAGGCTTCGACTACCTCTTCACCGCCCAGCGCGATGGGGCCGAGAAGCTGCGCGCCGATGGCATCGTCCCCGCGTGGTGGCTGCCGCTGGCCTGCAACCCCGATCTGCACCGGCCCATGCCGGTGGCGGAGAAGGACCTGGACGTCGCCTTTGTCGGCAACCCCGCCTCGCCCGAGCGGGTGTGGTACCTGGACCTGCTCCGCGAGCGCTACGCCAGGCACTACATCGGCAACGCGTACGGTGACGAGATGGCCGAGGTCTACAGCCGGGCAAGGATCGTCTTCAATATCAGCGTGCGCAACGACATCAACATGCGGGTTTTCGAGGCCCTGGGCTGCGGCTCGCTGCTCATCACCAACGACCTCGCCGAGAACGGTCAGGACGAGCTGTTCACCCCCGGCAAGCATCTGGTCACCTTCACCAGCGACGAGGAGCTGCTCCAGAGGATCGACTACTACCTGGAGCATGATGACGAGCGCGAGCGCATCGCCGCCGCAGGCCACGAGCGCGTCATGGCCGAGCACACCTACGAGGCGAAGATGCGCCACATCGTGGACACCTGCACGTACGGCGGCGAGGTCCCCCGAGACAAGCCCTTCGGGTATTACCACTTCGCCCGGCCCGACCTGCTGGAGCTGGTGCCCGCGGGCGCCAAGCGGATCCTCGACTTCGGCTGCGGCGCCGGCCGGCTGGGCGAGGAGATCAGGAAGCGCCAGCCGTGCGAGGTGTGGGGGGTGGAGCTCAACCCGTATGCTGCCCGTGAGGCTGAGCAGCGGCTGGATCATGTCGTTCGTGGCCCGATCTCGCTACCTCGCCAGAACTATGCCTCGCCCGGACCTTGCCTCTCAGGGGGATCGGGCGACTGCGCCGCAGGCGTACCCGACGGATCCCCCCGGGACAGGAGTCCAGAGGACGTGTCCTCTGGCGGGGGTGTCGGGGGCGGAGCCCCTGACGGCAAGTTCGACTGCATCATCCTGGGCGACGTGCTTGAGCACCTGGAAGACCCGTGGACAGTGCTGGCTGATCTGGTGTCGCAGCTTGATGATGGTGGCACCGTCGTCGCGAGCATCCCCAACGCCCGGAGCTGGGATGTTCTGGAGGCTCTGGGCGTGGGTCGGTGGGAGTACCGGGACGCGGGCGTGATGGATCGGGGTCATCTGCGGTACTTCACGGTGGAGGATGCCGCCGAGTGCCTGCGCCGGGCGGGCCTGCATATAGCAGAGGTACAGGGCGTTCCGGGCCGGGGCGAGGGGGAGTGGGCCGCGGCGGGCCGTCCGTCGCGGGTGGAGATCGGTCCCCTGTCCCTCGACATGCATGCCGCCGACGCCAAGGAGTTCCTGGTCGAGCAGTTCCTGTTCCGGGCCACGAAGCAGCCAGCCGAGGGGCGCGAGCCAGGTCTGGTCTCGATCATCATCCTCTGCTGGAACCAGCTCGAGTACACCCGCCAGTGCGTGGAGGGCATCCTGCGGCACACGGAGCATCCGTACGAGCTGATCTTCGTTGACAACGGCTCGACGGACGAGACCGCCGACTACCTGGCGGGCATCCCCGGCGCGAAGGTCATCACGAACAAGGAGAACCTGGGGTTCCCGAAGGGCTGCAACCAGGGGATCGAGGCGGCCGAGGGCGACAACATCCTGCTCCTCAATAATGACACCATCGTGCCGCCGGGCTGGCTGGGCCGCTTAGTGGAGCTCGCCGACTCGGACGACCGTATCGGCCTGATCGGGCCCGTATCGAACGAAGTGGGCGGTCCCCAGCGGGTGGCGACGGCCTACGAGACCGTGGCGCAGATGCAGCGCGAGGCCAGCCGTCTGGCCAGGGCCCACGGCAGCCAGCTCGTGGATTGCGACCGACTGGTGGGATTCTGTCTCCTTATAAAGAGGAAGGCTCTCGCGGACATCGGCGGCCTGGATGAGCGGTTCGGGATGGGCCTGTTCGAGGACGATGACCTCTGCCGCCGGGCGAAGGAGGAGGGCTACCGGCTGGTCTATGCGCCCGGGGTGTTCGTGCACCACTTCGGCAGCCGGACTTTCGCGGGGATGGGCGTGGACGGCGGCGAGCTTCTGGAGCGGAACAAGCGGCAGTATGAGGAGAAGTGGGGTGCTGATAGCAGTGGGCTAAAGCCCACTGGCCCAGAGTCCGAAGACAGCGGGCTTCAGCCCGATGCCGAGTCCGAAGACAGCGGGCTTCAGCCCGATGCCGGCAGAGGGGACAAAGC
>WJIW01000407.1 GCA_014730065.1 Armatimonadia bacterium
ACCCCTGCAATCCATTTATGGGTAAGGATAAGCCCATATGGGGAGAGAAGGGTCAGGGAATGAGGGTCATTTAATCAATATACGCCAGCGCCCGGCGGACGCCCAGCGGAATCAAATCGCCGGCCACGCCGGAGCCCTTGACATCCATGCCCACCAGAAAGCAATTCTCCAGCGGGGTAGCCGGATCGAGCCGCTTCGGTTCCGGCCGTTACGGTACGTCCAGCACGCCCATGAGCGCGAACCCCCAGGTCGGGGCCGATGCGCAGCTCAGCTCGAGTTGGAAGTTCGACCCATGGCCGGTATCGGCGAACACCACGGGGATGGCGTCGGGGAGAGTATCGTCGCCGAACAGGTCATCGCCCTGGTAGAAGAACAGGTCCAGGTCGGTCAGGTCGCTGTCGCCCGCGCCCAACAGGATGTGTGAGCCCGCCTGCAGCGGCAGCGACCGAACCCAAGCGCTCTGCCCGGGCTCGACGATGGCGCCATAGAGACACCAGTGGCCGGGCTCCTCGTGGAAGATGGCGTTCGTATCGCTCGCCTGGCTCGCGCAGAGCTCGAAGAAGGCGTCCATGGCCTGATCCATGCTTCCCTCGGGAACTTGCCGTCCACCTTCGCGGAGTGCGACCATGGCCGTAAAGCTGGGTACCTCCTGGCCGTACAGCGAGAGGACAACCGTGGCCTGCATGTGCGAGTCGGGCGTGAACACCGCGATGGGCACGGCGTCGGGCTCGTTGTCGACAGCCAGAACCTCGCCGCCCGGGCCCAAGATCTCGATGTCCAGGTCCACCGCATCCTCGTCGCCGCCACCGAGGACGGCGTAGGTCACGCCACGCTCGAACTCGTACTCAACGCTGACCGAGCTCTCGGGCTGCAAAAGGGCGCCGAAGACGCAGGTGCCCTCATCCAGACCCAGATCGCTGTCACCCATCACCGACAAGACACTGCCCTTCACCGTGGAGAGGGCCTGTTCCATGTAGTGACCAGGTGTCCAATCATCGGCTTGCGCTGCCGCGGGAGCGACCACGAGACCCATAAGCGCGAGGGACAGCATCAACCACATCGACCGCGTTGCTACGTGCATGACCAAGCCTCCTGTTCGGATAGCCTTGGAGCGAGGCATCGAGAGCCCGCGCCGAAGGCGAGCCCCCACCGGCTATGGTCTACCGTGTCCGACGCAGGATCCACCACGGCTTCCGTGTTCGGCGCATACACGTGTACCGTCGGGCGTCAGTGTCCCACGTGGGAGGCGGCGAATCGGCGGATGCTGGGGGTGCCTACGCAGTCGGTGATCCGCAGGCGCAGTGCCCCCACGGTGGTGGCATCGAAGGTGTGGATCCGTTTGTGGCCGATGCAGGTGCCTTGGGCCAGGGGCCACCACTGGTCGCGCTCCACCTTGCCCTCGACCACGTAGCTACGGCATCGCTCTCCCCCGGCCACATCCTCGGCGATGACCACCTGGTCCACATGCCGGCCTGGCACGGGGATCTCCAGGAGCGTGCCTTCGCCGGCGGCTTCGGCCAGTGGGCGGGCGAAGCGCCGCTCCAGCTCCCGCCCGAGCGCCTCCATCAGCTCCACATCGGGATCGTCCAGCAGGCCGTCGGGGTTCACCGCCGCCCCCAGGATCAGGTTAGCGTTGTGGCCCACGCTGCGGTTGTACATCCGGGCGAGTTCGTGCACCGTACGGAGCTTGTGGGCGCTGCCCGGTACCCAGCACCAATCGTGGTTCCGAAGGGGCGCGTCGGCCATGGCCGGACACCACACCGAGCCGTCGGGATCCCCATGGACCAGCGCCTGCTTCGCCGACTCCCGCTGCCTATGGACCCGGGACTGGGCCACATGGCTGGGCAGCGTCGCCCAGCACGGGTACTGGGCCTCGCCCAGCTCGTTGCCCGCCCATCGGTGCTCGGCCAGCTCGGGGCTATGGTAGAAGAGGGCCTGTGGCTGGTGCTCTTCGACGATGCCGATGGCGTCGGGTCCGCCCTCGCTACGGGCCGGCAGGCCCCCATCGAACCACACCTCGACCCAGTCGCCGTACCGGGTGCACAGCTCCGTCACCATCCGCTCGCAGGTACGCCGGTACGCCGCCTGCTCCTCGGGGCTGCCCCCCTTCCCACCGTTCAGGAGGTAGTCATAGACCTGGTAGTGGGCGTTGAACCTAAGGCCGATATAGACCCCGGGCCTGATGTCGTACTTGCGGCACGACTCCACGAAGTCCGCGACCACGTCGCCCTTACCCCCGCGCCACGGAGCCTGCTTCACCCCGAAGGGGTACGCGTCGCTCTGCCATTGCAGGAAGCCTTGGTGGTGGGTCGCGGTGAAGACGGCGTACCGGGCGCCCATGGCCTTCGCTGCCTCGAGCCACTGGTCGGTATCGAGAGCCACGGGGTCGTAGCGATCGGGATTGATCCGCACTCGGCGCGAGCGCTCGTGCTCGTGGCCGCCCGGCATGTAGACGTGGAGATCAAAGTGGAAGAGCACGCCCAGCTCCAGCTCTTGCCAAGCGAGCTGCTTCAGCAGAGGCGTTGCTACGCGTGCGTCTTCGAAGCTGTCCAAGGCCATGCCCCTTCGCCGCGCTCCAGCTCCCCGCTCGGGCATGCCAACGGAGGAGCGCCTTCGCAGCCGCTGCATCGTCTCTCACCCTTACCCCCTCGGGGAGCCCTCCGTGGCTCGCGATCCGAGCGTCACTCCGGCACGTAGCGCACCTCCGTGATGCCTTCGCCGGTGCCTTCGATCACGAGTCGTCCCACTTGAACTCGATTGCCGTGCCCGCCAGCCAGCGCTCCGGGTCCTCGCTGTTCATCGGGATTGTAGAGCCCGCACACCACGTCATAGTCGCCCGGGCCAGCACTATCCGGGATGTCGATGACCACCGGTCCGACGGTGTATGCCTCCCCCGCGCGCCACTGGCTGGTGGGCGTCTCGGGCCAAGGCGTCATACGGAAGGCGATGGTGCCATCGGTTCCGTAATCCGGGTTCAGAAACTGGGTGAAGCACCAGTGGTCGATGTCGTCCTCGATCGGCGCATCCACATGCCAGGTGACCGACATCTCGATCCGGCCATCCCCCAGATCCCTGAAGTGGCTCACCTCGGGCCGGGCCTCGACCAGAGCGGCTCGGGCCTCCTTGGCCGCCTCGCTCAGGACCACACTCCGGTACGGATGATCCGTCTCCGTCAGCCATTCCTCGATGTAGTGCCGGTGCCGCTCGGCCTCCCCGGGCTTCCGATCCACCAGGTTGTCCAGCTCGCCGGGGTCCGCCTGAAGATCGTACAGCTCGTCCAAGTCCCGGTTGCGCCAGTTGAGCACGAACTTGTGCCGGCGGTCTCGGGTCACGATGGAGTGGTCGATGGAGTCGCTGAATAGGCGCCTCCGGAAGGGCCGACCTGGCTCCGCGGTCTGCCCCAGGAAGCTCTCGCCATGCATGCCCTCGGCTGCGTCCTCGCCCAGCCACTCCAGGATCGTCGGCAGCAGATCCACCTGGCCCACCAGAGCGTCCGACCCGGTGCCTTCGGCCGACACGCCCGGTGCGCGTACCAGTAGAGGCACGTTGAACAGCTCCTCGTACCCGCAGGTGCCCATCTTGAAGATGAACCCATGGCCCGCCATCATGTCGCCGTGGTCGGCCGTGAAGATGACCAGCGTCTCGTCGGCCACCCCCGCCGTCTCCAGGGCCCGCAGCACCCTTCCGATCTGCTGGTCGATATAGGCGGAGTAGCCGTAGTACCTCCGGATGTAGTCCCTGAACTGATCCTCCGACCACCGGGGCGCCACATGGCACCGGGTGTTCATGCGCTGCCGCAGGGGCTTGCCGGAGAGATCGTCGTGGATGTTGGCCGGCAGCGAGACGTCATCGAGGGAGTACCGGGTGTCCCACGGCTTGGGCGGCGCCACGGGCAGATGGGGACCGTAGAAGGACACCACCGCCCCGAATGCCTGGCCGGCCCTGGCGCTGCCCAGGATGAAGCTCTCCGCCTCCTCGGCGAAGAAGGCCGCCATGTGGTGCTCCTGGGGGATCAGCGAGACCATGTGCTGACCCTCGGGGGCCGATGGCAGGTCGTTGTGGTTGCCCACCGTGGGATGCTGCTCCACCAGCTCGCCCAGGCCCGAGCGCCGCAGGTAGTCCTTGTAATGCAGCCAACCCCCGCGCCAGGTCTCGAAGCCGAGCTGGGGTTGGTCCTCACCCACGCCGCCGGGCACCTTCTCGAACCGGAAGCCCTGATCGCTCGGCACCCGACGGTACCGCCAATGGCCCCTCTCGACCGAGTCCTCGCCTTCCAGCCGGTACATGTGGCCGCCCAGGTGCCACTTGCCGAAGTACCCCGTGGCCAGTCCCGCGGACTGAAGCAGGAAGCCCATGGACGGCACCTCATCGGTCAGCGGCACATCATTGGTCACGACGCCATGGGCGTGGGGGTAGAGACCCGTGAGCATGGATGCCCGGGCGGGGCTGCACGGGAATCCCGACGGGCAGCAGGTCCGGTACCGCACGGCTGACCTGGCCAAGCCATCGAGGTTCGGCGTCGGGTCCAGGGGGTTGCCGTAGCAGCCCAGGGTCGCCGTTGGCTGCTGGTCGGTCATGATGAACAGGACGTTGCGGGGCCGGGCCGCCTGGGACCTTGCCGCACCGGCCAGCCCTCCGGCCAGAGTCCCCGCGGCCACCGTGCCCATAAACTTCCGTCTCGAGAGCGGCATACCCCAGACCTCCTGACACGCGCTTAATCGGGAGTTCGGCCTACCGGGCACTCTCTCCTCGCTCGCCCGCTGCGGGGGAACGCTGGCGCGGGAACACCGACGGAGGTATCCTATATATGTATGGAGGCGATGTAGGTAGAGCGGGGGCGAATGAGGACGGCTGTGATCCATGACGACCGATACACGAGACGCGCGCGATACCAGGCTGCGGCTGCTTGACGCCGCATCGGAGCTATTCCACTCCCGCAGCTACCATGCTGTCGGGGTCAAGGACATCTGCGACCACGCCGACGTTAAGCGCGGCAGCTTCTACTACTTCTACCCCTCCAAAGAGGCCCTGGCCATCGCCGTCATCGAGCGGCACTGGGCCGTGGTGGTGCATGACGTGCTGGAGCCCACCTTGGAGTCCGACGGCCCCGCCCTCGAGCGGGTCCTCGGGTTCATGACCGCTCTCCACGGCTGGGCCGAGCGAGTCATTGGCTCTAAGCGCCCGATCCCCGGGTGCCCCTTCGCGAACTTCGCCGTGGAGCTTGCCACCCAGGAGGAGCCCATCCGCATGATCATCGCCGGTGCCTTCGACCGGATCACCGA